>NZ_JACGFN010000001.1:3000000-3291298 GCF_016950255.1 Pectobacterium brasiliense
CAAGGTTTTACGGATAACGAAGTCACCCTCGTCGTGGATGGTAAAGCGCACATCATGTCGCTCACTGCCCAGCGGGTACAAAACGATTTTATCCTACTGGAAATGGCGCCGATGGATAACCAGCGCCGCCTCAGTCAGGAACAGCTGCAACATGCACAACAACAGGCCGCCCGTGATTTGGTCCGGGGTCTGGCGCATGAGATAAAAAATCCGCTTGGCGGATTGCGGGGTGCCGCGCAGTTGCTTGCTAAAGCACTGCCCGACCCAGCATTGACGGAATATACCAAGGTCATCATTGAACAGGCGGATCGCCTGCGCAATCTGGTAGATCGCCTGCTGGGGCCACAGCAACCCGGCCTGCACGTCACCCAAAGCATCCATCAGGTCGCTGAACGCGTTTGTCAGCTTGTCTCACTGGAAAAGCCAGATAACGTGACGCTGGTGAAAGACTATGACCCTAGCCTGCCAGAACTGACGCACGACCCCGATCAAATTGAACAGGTACTGCTGAATATTACCCGCAACGCGCTACAGGCGCTGGGCGAGGAAGGCGGAACGATTACGATACGTACCCGCACGGCTTTTCAGCTTACGTTACACGGTGTGCGCTATCGTCTCGCCGCGCGTATTGACGTGGAAGATGACGGCCCCGGCGTACCGGCTCAACTACAGGACACACTGTTTTACCCGATGGTGAGCGGACGCGAAGGGGGCACGGGTTTGGGGCTTTCCATCGCCCGCAGTCTTATCGACCAACACTCCGGTAAAATTGAATTTAACAGTTGGCCAGGACACACCGAATTCTCGGTTTACCTGCCCATTCGCCAGTGAGGTTCACAATGCAACGAGGGATAGTCTGGATTGTCGATGACGATAGCTCCATCCGTTGGGTGCTTGAGCGCGCGCTTGCTGGTGCGGGTTTAACCTGCGCAACGTTTGAGAACGGAAATCAGGTACTGCATGCGCTGGCGACACAAACGCCCGATGTTCTGCTGTCCGACATCCGTATGCCAGGGATGGATGGATTAGCGCTCTTACAGCAAATCAAACAGCGCCACCCAATGCTCCCGGTCATCATTATGACGGCACATTCCGATCTGGATGCCGCCGTCAGCGCTTATCAACAGGGTGCGTTCGACTATTTGCCGAAGCCATTCGATATTGATGAAGCCGTTGCGCTGGTTGAGCGCGCGATCAGCCATTATCTGGAACAGCAACAGCCGGTACGCAGCCAACCGATCAATGGCCCGACGACGGATATTATCGGCGAAGCGCCCGCGATGCAGGATGTCTTTCGCATCATCGGTCGCCTGTCTCGCTCGTCAATCAGTGTGCTGATTAATGGCGAGTCGGGGACGGGTAAAGAGTTGGTCGCGCACGCTCTGCATCGCCACAGCCCTCGGACCAAAGCCCCTTTTATCGCACTGAATATGGCCGCCATTCCCAAGGATCTGATCGAATCAGAACTGTTCGGCCATGAAAAAGGCGCGTTTACAGGCGCAAACCAGATTCGTCAGGGCCGCTTTGAGCAAGCCGATGGCGGTACGCTGTTTCTGGATGAAATCGGCGATATGCCGCTAGACGTACAAACACGTCTGTTGCGCGTATTGGCAGACGGACAGTTTTACCGCGTTGGCGGCTATGCTGCGGTAAAAGTGGATGTTCGTATTATCGCGGCAACGCACCAAAATCTTGAACAACGCGTGCAAGAAGGCAAGTTCCGTGAGGATCTGTTTCACCGCCTGAATGTGATCCGCGTCCATCTGCCACCGCTGCGCGAACGTCGGGAAGATATCCCCCGTCTGGCGCGTTATTTCTTGCAGGCCACCGCCAAAGAACTGGGCGTCGAGCCGAAGAATCTGCATCCAGAAGCGGAAACGGCGCTAACTCGTTTACCGTGGCCCGGCAACGTGCGCCAATTGGAAAATACCTGCCGCTGGTTGACGGTCATGGCCGCTGGTCAGGAAGTGCTGATTCAGGATCTGCCGCCTGAACTGTTCGAGACCACTGCGCCTGATTCCACCGTGCATATTCTGCCGGACAGTTGGGCCACGCTGTTGGCACAATGGGCCGATCGCGCGCTGCGTTCTGGTCATCAAAACCTATTGGCAGAGGCACAGCCGGAAATGGAAAGGACGCTGCTGACGACGGCTCTACGACATACGCAGGGGCATAAACAGGAAGCGGCAAGATTGCTGGGATGGGGCAGAAATACCCTGACGCGTAAATTAAAAGAGCTGGGAATGGAGTAGCAAGATTGCTTTTTTATTGCTCAATTGTTAACAAACAAACTGGTGATAAAAAATACAATCTGGCGCACGAAATTGTCATTAATTTGTCCTTTACTTGCCTCGAGTCAGCAGTATGATCGTGTCGCTGATTCGGGAGGAACACCATGCTGGATTCATTGATTTCTGCGGCAACGCTTTCCGTTGCAACACACGGCGCTGAAATTGGCTCCGCGGCAAGCCATTCGCCACAGGCTGCTATTGCCGCCGTTTTGTGTGCCGCACTGATTAACTTCTTTAGTTAATCCTATAAACGTTCAAGAACAGCCAGTCGGTGCAAACATCTACTGGCTGTTTTTTTATTTACGTTTTTCAGCGTCCGTATAGGCTGGCATGTCAGCCACTTTCAGGTCAGGATGCATCGCTTCAATCTCTTTAATCAGCTTATCGAATACGTCCACAATGCCATTCCCTACAACGCCACGAAATTTCTTGTGCTCGTCTTCTGGCACTTTCCCCTGTAATGTTTTTACCTCGTTGTACATGAGGTTCGCGAGGTTAAGTGCCTTATCCCGATATTCTCTGGCTATCTCTTTATCTGAAAACATGCGATCTCCTTGTCATTAAAGCCTTTTCCCCCTAGGATAGCCACCCTCCCCGGGCAGTTAAATCACGCGGGAAAATTGCTGTGTTCTGAGCTTGCTGCGTAGATAAACGTCAAAGCACATACAGATATTGCGGATCAGCAACCGTCCCTTCGGCGTCACCATCAGCCCGTCTTCCTGACTCTCGACCAGCCCATCGGCCACCAGCGGAGCAAGCAGTGCTAAATCCTGCTCAAAGTAGGTTTTAAAATCGATAGCATATTCCGCCTCAATGGGCGCATAGCTGAGCTGGAAATTACAAATGAGCGTCTTAATCACATCGCGGCGGAGGCAGTCATCACGCGTCAGCTGTAACCCACGCCACAAGCCATTCCCTTGGTCTTTGACCTGCGCATAATACTGCTTCAGCTCTTTCTGGTTCTGAGCATAGCTATCACCGATCATACTAATCGCCGACACACCCATCCCAAGCAGATCGCTGTCGCCCTGCGTCGTATAGCCCTGGAAATTGCGATGCAGTTTCCCTTCTCGCTGCGCCACCGCCAGCTCATCGTCTGGGCGAGCAAAGTGATCCATACCGATAAACTGATAACCCGATTGCGTCAGCGACCCAATCGTCTGTTGCAGAATATCCAGCTTTTGCTCCGCGCTCGGTAGATCCGCTTCTTTAATCTTGCGCTGCGCGGCAAACAGGCTCGGTAAATGCGCATAGTTAAAGACGCTAAGCCGATGCGGGCTTAATTCTGCAACGCGCTGTAGCGTAAAGGCGAAGCTTTCCGGCGTTTGTTTCGGCAGGCCGTAAATCAAATCGATATTGGTTGAGGTGAAACCCAGCGCTTTTGCCCGTTCAATAAGGGCGAAAATAAAGTCTTCATCCTGCTCACGATTGACCAGCTTCTGCACGTCTTTATTAAAATCCTGCACGCCCATGCTCAGGCGGTTAAACCCTTCGGCACGCAGATGATCGAGGACGTCCAGCTCAATTTCTCGCGGATCGACTTCAAGCGACAGCTCAGCCTGATCGGAAAAAGAGAACTGCTCGCGCAGCAGCGACATCAGTCGGCTGATTTGTACTTTATTCAGATAGGTTGGTGTACCGCCACCCCAATGCAATTGCGTCACCGTTCGTCCAACGAATAGCGGCGCACGCTGGCGGATTTCCAGCTCCAGCACATCAAGGTATTCATCCGCTTTATGCTGCTGACGCGTAACCAGCTTATTACAGCCGCAGAAATAGCACAGCCGATGGCAAAAAGGGATGTGGATATACAGCGACAGCGGTCGCTGCGGATAACGGGCAATGGCCTGCTGAAACGCCGGCTCATCGTAAGCTTCACTGAATTCTAACGCTGTGGGATAAGACGTATAACGCGGCCCGGAATAGTTATATTTTTGAATCAGGGCCAGATCCCAGTCAACGGACGGTATCGACATATTCGCTCACTCCTTCCAGTTTTTACTCGGTGGGTTATCCTTCCCCTCCTTCAGATCACCAAAAATGGCGTTCAAAAACGCTCCCGGCGTTTTGTTACTCGTCTCATCCATGAGACTCGCCCTAAGGGCCGTCACGTTGTGACGTTCAAAAACGCTCCCGGCGTTTTTGTCTTGGGCGTAAGTGTCGCACCTGATTCATGCGCCCGTTAAACAGGGCGCGATGCAACCGGTGCTTACGCTTCGACAATAGCCATAGTTTACTGAACAGACAGAGCAGATAAAACGCAACCAGCAATATCAGAAACAGAAACAGCCATTTCATTGATTAGAACGTGTCTTTCGGGCTATTACGTTTCAAAAGCTGCAACATATCTTCCTGCTGCTCTTCTTCGTCATCATCACCCAGCTCGATTCCAAGCTCTTCCATCAGGATGTCGATACGATCCAGCGTTTCATCAACCCATGACTGATCTTTGGCGCTTAGCGTCTCGCCGCTATCCAGACGATCCAACAAGGCATCCAGGCGCGCATCGTTTTCTAACATTTCCAGCTCTTCTTCCGGCGACATTGTCGGCTTCGCAGCAACGACTTTCTCCACAGGCTCAGAAGGCTTCGATTTAGGCTTAGGTTTAGCCACAGCGCTGTCTAACACACCAAGCTGTACCGGCTTTTTGCTGCCGATACGCGGATCGGCAACTTTACGCTGACCAGAACGCTGATCGGTAGAGGCTTTTTCCTGAGTTCGGCTGCCCGACGCATTGCCACGATGCTTTTTATCTTTTTTCCGCTCGCGCGCTTCACGCTCCAGCTCTTCGCGGGTCTTTCTTTTTACTTTGGGTTTCCCTGCCTTATCGGCAGCCCCTTTGACAGGTCGGTTCATAATATTGTTCTCAGGTACACAGATATAAGGGAAGTGCGGCGGAATCTAGCAGAAAGCCCGCGAATAAAAAAGCGTCCACATCAGACAGCTGAGCTTTTCTTTTCGCATCAGTCTGCCGCATTTCACGACAGATAAAGCCGCCTTTATTGTCAGTTACAGGTATAATCCCCAACCAGACAGAGATCCAGATAGAGATAACCATCGTGACCCAGCAATATAACTACCACATGACGCGTTTTATCATCAGCGCCCCGGATATTCGCCATCTGGCAACAGATAGCGGTATTGAAGTGGCCTTTGCTGGGCGCTCTAATGCCGGAAAATCCAGCGCACTGAACACGCTGACCAACCAGAAAAACCTGGCACGAACCAGTAAAACGCCAGGCCGTACTCAGTTGATTAACCTGTTTCAGGTGGTAGACGGCGTGCGTTTGGTCGACCTTCCCGGCTATGGCTATGCCGAAGTGCCGGAGCAAATGAAGATCAAATGGCAACGTGCGCTCGGTGAATACCTGCAAAAGCGTAACAGCCTTAAGGGTCTGGTTGTGCTGATGGATATTCGCCATCCGCTGAAAGATCTCGATCAGCAAATGATTCAGTGGGCTGTTGATGTCCAGCTTCCAGTCTTAGTGCTGCTGACCAAAGCCGATAAGCTGGCTTCAGGCGCGCGTAAGACACAGTTGAACATGGTTCGCGAGGCTGTCTTGCCATTTATGGGTGATATTCAGGTCGAAGCATTTTCGTCACTGAAAAAGCTCGGCGTCGACAAACTACGGCAGAAATTGGATAACTGGTTCAGCACGTTGGAACACGCTGAAGAAGAACAAGAAGCAGAGTAATCCTTTCGCGTGGTGCAGAGTATTATCACTCGCATCACGCCCCCGCTTTCCCGCAATGATCGCCCACCAGAAACGTTATTTTCACACGCGAAACCATGTTGACATATTGCTGTCTGCTACACGGCTACCGGCGTTTTAAGGGTAAAAATCCTGGATAAAGCCCATAAAAAACGCCCCGCTCAAAACTGAGCGGGGCGGCTAATATTCAGCCAAATCCGATTACGTGAAGTAAAAGGTCTGAAAGATAGAACATCTTACCTCTGTACCCTACGTCTTTAACTCTACCCTATTTTTTCACGGGAACAAAGGCTTTTTTGTTGTTTACTTTCATAGAAAATGGTTATCGATTACACAAAGTTAAACCAGGTCACACAATACTGTTATTTAATTACAGAAATAGCGTAAGAATCGGCCATTAATGTGCTTCATCCCAGTTCATGCCCGTACCGATGTCTACCTGTAACGGAACATTCAATTGCATACAACCTTCCATTAATGCTTTGATTTTACTAATGGATTCTTCAATAACCGAATCATGAATCTCGAAAACCAATTCATCGTGAACCTGCATGATCATCTTCACCTTCGGCGTGTCTTTCTGTAGCCAATCGTCAATCGCGATCATTGCTTTCTTAATAATATCGGCGGCGGTGCCCTGCATTGGGGCGTTAATCGCCGCACGTTCTGCGCCTTTACGCGCCATCGCATTACGAGAATGGATATCGGGCAGATAGAGACGACGACCATCCAATGTGGACACATAGCCATGCTCTGCGGCCTGTTGGCGCGTACGTTCCATGTAATCCTGCACACCTGGGTAACGTTCAAAATACAGGTTCATGTATTTCTGCGATTCGCTACGGGGAATATTCAACTGACGCGACAAGCCAAACGCGCTCATGCCGTAGATCAGACCGAAGTTAATCGCTTTCGCACTGCGACGCTGTTCCGATGTCACCTTATCCAGTGCGATGCCAAACACTTCTGACGCCGTTGCACGGTGGATATCCAACCCGTTCGCAAACGCGTTCAACAGCCCTTTATCACCCGATAGGTGCGCCATGATGCGCAGTTCGATTTGCGAGTAGTCCGCCGCCACAATGCTGTAGCCCTTCGGCGCAATGAATGCCTGACGAATACGGCGCCCTTCGTCATTACGAACCGGGATGTTTTGCAGGTTCGGATCACTGGAAGACAAGCGCCCAGTCGCAGTAACAGCCTGATGATAAGACGTATGAACACGCTTCGTCGCCGGATTGATCATCAACGGCAGCTTATCGGTGTAAGTAGATTTCAGCTTGGCCAACCCACGATATTCCAGGATCAACTTCGGCAGAGGGTAATCCAGCGCCAGTTCAGCCAGCACTTCCTCATTGGTTGACGGTGCGCCTTTTGGCGTTTTCTTCAGAATCGGCAGCTTTTGCTTTTCATACAGAATACCCTGTAGCTGCTTGGTCGATGAGAGATTGAACTCTTCGCCCGCCAGCTCATAGGCTTGTGTTTCCAGCTCTGCCAGACGGATTGTGAGCTCTTTTGAGTGTTCCGCGAGAATAGCAGGATCGATCAGCACGCCTGTACGCTCGATGCGGGATAAAACCGGCACCAGCGGCATATCAATCGTCTGGAAAACCTGGCACAGATCGGCATGCGGCTGGAGTTTCCCCCAGAGCTTCTGGTGCAGATGCAGCGTAACGTCCGCATCCTCGGCTGCATAAGGCCCAGCCTGTTCCAGTGCAATCTGATTAAACGTCAGCTGATTTTTTCCCTTACCCGCGATCTCTTCAAAGGTAATGGTTTTGTGGCTCAGATAGCGTTCGGCCAGGCTATCCATATCGTGGCGGCCCGCCACGCTGTCGAGCACATAAGATTCCAGCATGGTATCAAACGCGATGCCGCGTAAATCGATGTCATACCGCTGCATCACGCCTTTATCAAATTTGAGATTCTGACCAATCTTAAGCAGCTTCTCATCTTCCAGCAGCGGTTTGAACAAGGCCAGCACTTTGGTGCGATCCAACTGTTCCGGCGCATCCAGGTAGTCATGCGCCAGCGGCAAATAAGCGGCTTCACCCGGCTTAATGGCGAATGACAACCCAATCAGATTAGCGGTGAGTGTATCCAGCCCGTCGGTTTCCGTATCAAAAGCGAAAACTTCAGCCAGCTTTAAACGCTCAACCCAATCGAGCAGCGTTTTTTCATCAAGAATCGTGACATAACCGTCGGCAGAAAGTGTAGGCGCATTATCTTCTTCAGCAACTTGCTCAACCACCGCGTTACTGACAGCCTGGACAGGCTGGCTGCTCTTTTTACCCTGCATCCAGGTACCGGATTCAATATCCGATAACCAGCGTTTAAATTCATAGCGGGAAAAGAGACGATGCAGCTCATCCACATCCAGCTCGTTAACGGTGAGCTGATCGCAGCTAAGCTCCAGCTCGACATCCGTTTTAATGGTGGCTAGCTGATAAGAGAGGTAGGCCACGTCTTTGTGCTGTTCCAGCTTCGGCGCCATGGTTTTCGCACCACGGAAGGAAAGCCCGGCAATTTTATCAAGATTGGCATAGAGCGAATCCAGCCCGCCAAGCCCTTGCAATAGCGCTTGAGCCGTTTTTTCACCCACGCCAGGTACGCCGGGAATGTTATCTGATGCATCTCCCATCAGCGCAAGAAAATCGATAATCAGCTCAGGAGGAATACCGTACTTATCACACACTTCCTGTGGGCCAAGAATCGAGTTATTCATGGTATTAATGAGCGTCACGCTCGGCGTCACCAGCTGCGCCATATCTTTATCGCCGGTACTAATCAGCACCGGTTTACCCGCTTTTTCAGCCTGAACGGCGAGCGTACCAATCACATCGTCCGCTTCTACGCCGGAAACCGCCAGAAGCGGCAACCCCATTGCTTTCACCATCTGATGCAGAGGCTCTATTTGCTCGCGTAGATCCTCCGGCATCGGTGGGCGGTGAGCCTTATAATTTTCGAATAGTTCATCGCGAAACGTTTTCCCTTTCGCATCAAAAACGACGGCAACGTGGCTGGGCTGATATTGCAGCAGCAAACTGCGTAGCATATTCAGTACGCCATACATTGCACCAGTGGCTTCTCCCGCGCTGTTTGTTAACGGTGGGAAAGCGTGATAAGCACGATACAAATAGGATGAACCGTCTACCAGTATTAAAGGATTTTCTGCAATCTGAGCCATAGCCTGCCATGATCGTTGTGGTCTGTCATAGCACTAAGCATGCCATAGGTCAGGGAAAGAGACGATCCTTAACGTGAGATATTGGCTGATTTTGCATGGATCCTCGCAAGATCTTCCTGTGGATAACTTTGTGAGTAGTTTTATCCGCTTAATTGCTAATTTCCCTTATTATCTCAAGTTGTTTTTTTATATTCATTAATTTCATGGAGTTATAATATAACCTGTTTATTTTTAAGGCGTGATAAACCGTCATCCAATTTGTGGATATAAACACGTAGATATATAGATATTGGGAGCTGATGAGATATAAAAGATAAGAAGATGAACCGCGGGAAGGTATAAAGTCATGCGGTTTTACCCGCATGACTTATTAAATAATTACTTCTTGGTAATGAGGAACTTCACCACGTCAGCGTACTGTTTTACATACCCATCCATTGAACTGGTATCAAGACCATCATTCTTGATCATATATTTACCGTTAACGAACATGGCTGGAACGCCGCGTAATTGTAAATCGGCGGCCGCTTTTTCCTGCTGGGCAACCAGAGATTTCACAACAAAGCTATTCAGAGCACCATCAAATTCTTCCGCACTTACACCGGCTTTCACAAAGACTTCACGAATATCTTCCGGTTTTTGTACAGTCTGTGTTTTCTGAACCGCATCAAACATCAGCGGGGTAATTTTATCTTCAACACCCAGCGCCATAGCAACAGCCCATGCCTGCGTCAGGTTTTTACCCAATGGGCCCAGGAAGTCCACGTGATAACGTGTCATCTTCGTACCCTCTGGCAACGCTTTTTTTACTGCATCTGGAACGTGGTAAACCTGTTCAAATTGATAGCAGTGCGGGCAATAGAATGAGAAGAACTCAAGAACCTGAGGCTCTTGGGTTGCAGGTTTATCTAATTCTACATATTGCTTGCCGTCAGAAAACTCTGCAGCAGAAGCACTAAATGCCAGAACAACGCCAATCAGCGCAAGCCATAACTTTTTCATAAATTTAACTCTCTCCATTTAATTTCAGTACATTGGCATTAGCTGTAGAGGAGGTTCCTGCAACAGCTGAGTTTGCCCAATAAATATTGCCGTTTGCTTCAACCAGAAATCAGCATCCGTCATCCAGGGGAAATTTTTCGGAAAAGCGGGGTCTTCCCAGCGACGGGCAACCCAAGCCAGATAATAAACCTGCCGCATCGCACGAAGAGGCTCAATCAGCGAGAGTTCTTTCTCCTGAAATTCCGCAAATTCGCTATAGGCTTCTAACAAGATATCCAGTTGAATACGTTGTTCACGACGGTCACCGTGCAACAGCATCCATAAATCCTGTATTGCCGGACCATTACGGGCATCATCCAAATCCACAAATAGCGGGCCATCACGCCACAAAATATTGCCTGGATGACAATCCCCATGCAGACGCAGTGGTCGCCAATCGTTATGCCAATAAGTTTCAACTGTATCAATCAGCTGACGGGTCGCTTGTAAAAAATCATGTCGATGTATTTTCGGTATTAGCGGACATGTCTCCAACAACCGATAAGATTCATGCAGGTATTCATTTATCCCGATCGTTGGACGCTCGGTGAATAACGATTTCTGCCCCGTCTGGTGAATCCGGCCGAGAAAACGACCGACCCACTCTAGCTGGTCTTCATTATCCATTTCATACTGCCGCCCACCCACGCTGGGAAATACGGCAAAATGAAACCCTTCATAGGAGTTCAACGTTTGCCCATTAAGCGAGACGGGCGCGACAATAGGGACTTCATCTTCTGCCAATTGCTGGGCAAAAATATGCTCTTCCTGAATCTGTGCTGCACTCCACCGTTCTGGGCGATAAAATTTCACCACGAATCGTTTACGATCTTCATCCGCAAACTGATACACCCTGTTCTCATAACTGTTTAATGCCGTCAAACCAGAATCAACGCGCAGCCCAACATCCAGTAAGGCATCCACGATCAGATCTGGGAATAGCGTCTGAAAATTAAATATCGAACTATTCATCACGGCCACAAATGGTTAGAGGCAACGTAAGAGATATGCGTGCAATAGTAAGCATCATGAACGTGTTATTCCTTTCCACTAGTCTTTAATAACTCCCCGGGCACGAAGCAAAGCTGTCTTAAAATCTTCTTCGTAATCCTTCTTCAACCCGGGGATGACTTGTTCTTTATCTGCATCACGCATTTTTAGATGGTAAATAAGGATATCATCAGTCAGTTCATTTAACTGCCCCTCGAACCCCGCCTCCTGTGCAAGGTTTTGTAAAAATTGCACCAGATTTAAATCGGGCTCTTTTTGCCAGGCTGGGTGCAACAGTTCAACCAACTCATTAACACGATGACATTTCATTTTTTTCTCCTTAACAACGATTTGTACTCAATAAATTTCAATATGCAGGAAGCGACTTGAGCGCTATTGAGTATATAGCGATAAAAATAACAGCCTTGCTCACATGAGGAAAGAACTTGGTCTTCTGCGAAAGTTTTCAGAGAATAGCGTATGGTTTAGCACCACAAACTTTCGGTAGAGGAAAGTGGGCATCGATAATTGGAAAGTGAAATGATTACAGGCGTTATTCTCGCAGGCGGGCGTGCAACTCGCATGGGCGGGCACGATAAAGGTCTGATAGCACTGAACGGTGAGCCGCTATATCTGCATGTCCTGTCTCGGCTTAAAGCACAGGTTAATGAAGTCATGATCAGCGCTAATCGCAATCAGGCTGTGTATGCACAAAGTGGCTGCCGCATTATTAGTGACTTTGATACAAGCTTTCTTGGCCCGCTGGCGGGTATTCTGAGTGGATTACATGCCTCTCCATCCGAATGGGTTGCATTCGTCCCTTGCGATGTCCCTGCGCTCCCTTGCGATCTGGTAAACCGCTTGTGGCAAGCACGTGGGGAAGCCAATGCGGCTTATGCCACTGATGGAGAACGACCACATCCCACATTACTCTTAATCAATAAAAACCTTATTGAATCACTAGAGACCTATCTGCATCTCGGAAACCGTAAGCTGATGCTATTTATGGAACAGGTTGAAGCAAACGCCGTTTCATTTAGCGATCAGCCTGAAGCTTTTCGCAATATGAATTCGCCTGAAGATTTATCCAATTGGGAGAAGCAACACCGTGAATCCTAATCGTGTCCCCTTGCTCGCTATTACTGCTTATAGCGGTACAGGTAAAACGACATTACTTAAACACGTCATCCCGCTGCTAGCTCATCATGGCGTTAGAGTCGGACTTATTAAACATACACATCACCAGATGGATATTGATACGCCAGGTAAAGATAGCTATGAACTCCGTAAGGCAGGTGCAGCACAAACGATTGTAGCCAGCAGCCAACGGTGGGCGCTAATGACGGAGACGCCTGATCAGGAAGAACCCAATATTTACGATCTAGCTGGGAAAATGGATGCATCAGCTCTCGATCTAGTGCTGGTTGAGGGGTTCAAACACGAGAAGATCGCTAAAATAGCCTTGTTTCGCCAATCGTTGGGTAGAGAATTAAGTAATTTGATCGATGAACATGTCATTGCGATTGCAGCGGATACGGAGATAGACACCCGACTTCTTGTGCTCGATATCAATCAACCAGAACAGGTTGCTGCTTTTATCCGACAATGGCTCAAAAATAACAGTTTGTAGTGCGGAATAGACTACCGCTCACACTGAACCATTGGGTAATGTCTGGTAGGAGGTTGATTTTCGCCCCATATCTCTTGGTAGCAAGGTTGTTCTGCCGGATACACCTAAATAAATGCACAACGGTGAGCAGCAAACCGTTGCACATAATCCCAAATTCCCCATAGCAAAAAGCCCCTGTCTTTCGACAGGGGCTTTCCACTTATTTGATGCCTGGCAGTTCCCTACTCTCACATGGGGAAGCCCCACACTACCATCGGCGCTACGGCGTTTCACTTCTGAGTTCGGCATGGGGTCAGGTGGGACCACCGCGCTATCGCCGCCAGGCAAATTCTGTTTCATTCCAGCCGTTACTGTGCTGACTTTATCTCTCTTGTCATCACGTAACCACCAGAACCAATCTCTGAACAAGCTGAACATCGTTCTCTATGAGTCTTTCATCACCCACAAAACACCTTCGGTGTTGTAAGGTTAAGCCTCTCGGGTCATTAGTACTGGTTAGCTCAACGTATCGCTACGCTTACACACCCAGCCTATCTACGTCGTCGTCTTCAACGGCCCTTCAGGGGCATCTGGTGCCCAGGGAAGACTCATCTCGAGGCAAGTTTCCCGCTTAGATGCTTTCAGCGGTTATCTCTTCCGCACTTAGCTACCGGGCAATGCAATTGGCATCACAACCCGTACACCAGTGGTGCGTTCACTCCGGTCCTCTCGTACTAGGAGCAACCCCTCTCAATCTTCCAACGCCCACGGCAGATAGGGACCGAACTGTCTCACGACGTTCTAAACCCAGCTCGCGTACCACTTTAAATGGCGAACAGCCATACCCTTGGGACCTACTTCAGCCCCAGGATGTGATGAGCCGACATCGAGGTGCCAAACACCGCCGTCGATATGAACTCTTGGGCGGTATCAGCCTGTTATCCCCGGAGTACCTTTTATCCGTTGAGCGATGGCCCTTCCATTCAGAACCACCGGATCACTAAGACCTGCTTTCGCACCTGCTCGAGCTGTCACTCTCGCAGTCAAGCTAGCTTATGCCTTTGCACTAACCTCCTGATGTCCGACCAGGATTAGCTAACCTTCGTGCTCCTCCGTTACGCTTTGGGAGGAGACCGCCCCAGTCAAACTACCCACCAGACACTGTCCGCAACCCGGATCACGGGTCCACGTTAGAACATCAAACATTAAAGGGTGGTATTTCAAGGTTGGCTCCATGCAGACTGGCGTCCACACTTCAAAGCCTCCCACCTATCCTACACATCAAGGCTCAAGGTTCAGTGTCAAGCTATAGTAAAGGTTCACGGGGTCTTTCCGTCTTGCCGCGGGTACACTGCATCTTCACAGCGAGTTCAATTTCACTGAGTCTCGGGTGGAGACAGCCTGGCCATCATTACGCCATTCGTGCAGGTCGGAACTTACCCGACAAGGAATTTCGCTACCTTAGGACCGTTATAGTTACGGCCGCCGTTTACCGGGGCTTCGATCAAGAGCTTCGCCTTGCGGCTGACCCCATCAATTAACCTTCCGGCACCGGGCAGGCGTCACACCGTATACGTCCACTTTCGTGTTTGCACAGTGCTGTGTTTTTATTAAACAGTTGCAGCCAGCTGGTATCTTCGACTGATTTCAGCTCCATGAGCAAGTCACTTCACTTACCATCAGCGTGCCTTCTCCCGAAGTTACGGCACCATTTTGCCTAGTTCCTTCACCCGAGTTCTCTCAAGCGCCTGAGTATTCTCTACCTGACCACCTGTGTCGGTTTGGGGTACGATTTGATGTTACCTGGAGCTTAGAGGCTTTTCCTGGAAGCGTAGCATCGGTTACTTCATCACCGTAGTGACTCGTCATCACGCCTCAGTGTTAACGATGACCCGGATTTACCAAAGTCATCCACCTTCACGCTTAAACCGGGACAACCGTCGCCCGGATAACCTAGCTTTCTCCGTCCCCCCTTCGCAGTAACACCGAGTACAGGAATATTAACCTGTTTCCCATCGACTACGCTTTTCAGCCTCGCCTTAGGGGTCGACTCACCCTGCCCCGATTAACGTTGGACAGGAACCCTTGGTCTTCCGGCGTGCGGGTTTTTCACCCGCATTATCGTTACTTATGTCAGCATTCGCACTTCTGATACCTCCAGCAGCCCTCACAGGCCACCTTCGCAGGCTTACAGAACGCTCCCCTACCCAACAACACCTAAGTGTCGCTGCCGCAGCTTCGGTGCATGGTTTAGCCCCGTTACATCTTCCGCGCAGGCCGACTCGACCAGTGAGCTATTACGCTTTCTTTAAATGATGGCTGCTTCTAAGCCAACATCCTGGCTGTCTGTGCCTTCCCACATCGTTTCCCACTTAACCATGACTTTGGGACCTTAGCTGGCGGTCTGGGTTGTTTCCCTCTTCACGACGAACGTTAGCACCCGCCGTGTGTCTCCCGTGATAACATTCTTCGGTATTCGTAGTTTGCATCGGGTTGGTAAGTCGGGATGACCCCCTAGCCGAAACAGTGCTCTACCCCCGAAGATGAGTTCACGAGGCGCTACCTAAATAGCTTTCGGGGAGAACCAGCTATCTCCCGGTTTGATTGGCCTTTCACCCCCAGCCACAAGTCATCCGCTAATTTTTCAACATTAGTCGGTTCGGTCCTCCAGTTAGTGTTACCCAACCTTCAACCTGCCCATGGCTAGATCACCGGGTTTCGGGTCTATACCCTGCAACTTAACGCCCAGTTAAGACTCGGTTTCCCTGCGGCTCCCCTATACGGTTAACCTTGCTACAGAATATAAGTCGCTGACCCATTATACAAAAGGTACGCAGTCACCTAACAAGTAGGCTCCCACTGCTTGTACGTACACGGTTTCAGGTTCTATTTCACTCCCCTCGCCGGGGTTCTTTTCGCCTTTCCCTCACGGTACTGGTTCACTATCGGTCAGTCAGGAGTATTTAGCCTTGGAGGATGGTCCCCCCATATTCAGACAGGATGTCACGTGTCCCGCCCTACTCATCGAACTCACAGCTTGTGCATTTTTGTGTACGGGACTATCACCCTTTACTGTGCGACTTTCCAGACGCTTCCACTAACACACAAACTGATTCAGGTTCTGGGCTCCTCCCCGTTCGCTCGCCGCTACTGGGGGAATCTCGGTTGATTTCTTTTCCTCGGGGTACTGAGATGTTTCAGTTCCCCCGGTTCGCCTCATGACACTATGTATTCATGTCATGATAGTGTGTCGAAACACACTGGGTTTCCCCATTCGGGTATCGTCGGGTATAACGCTTCATATCAGCTTACCGACGCTTATCGCAGATTAGCACGCCCTTCATCGCCTCTGACTGCCTAGGCATCCACCGTGTACGCTTAGTCGCTTAACCTCACAACCCGAAGATGTTTCGATTGATTCATCATCGCGCTGCGATTATTTGAGAGACTCATTGACAGACTGATTCATCACGACACACCCGAAGGCGGTCATAATTGTTCAGCTGTCATGTTTCAATTTTCAGCTTGTTCCAGATTGTTAAAGAGCAAAACTTCGCAGTGCACCCAAACAGGTACACTCTGAAATTTTCTATACAGCGAGTAGTGATGGTGGAGCTATGCGGGATCGAACCGCAGACCTCCTGCGTGCAAGGCAGGCGCTCTCCCAGCTGAGCTATAACCCCATCGTTGCTTACAGATACCTTAGATACCACTCACGGAAGAGTTGGTAGGCCTGAGTGGACTTGAACCACCGACCTCACCCTTATCAGGGGTGCGCTCTAACCACCTGAGCTACAAGCCTATTAAGGTATTTCTGCTCGTTATTTTCATCAGACAATCTGTGTGAGCACTTCACTCAACGCACATCTTCTTGGTAAGGAGGTGATCCAACCGCAGGTTCCCCTACGGTTACCTTGTTACGACTTCACCCCAGTCATGAATCACAAAGTGGTAAGCGCCCTCCCGAAGGTTAAGCTACCTACTTCTTTTGCAACCCACTCCCATGGTGTGACGGGCGGTGTGTACAAGGCCCGGGAACGTATTCACCGTAGCATTCTGATCTACGATTACTAGCGATTCCGACTTCATGGAGTCGAGTTGCAGACTCCAATCCGGACTACGACGTACTTTATGAGGTCCGCTTGCTCTCGCGAGGTCGCTTCTCTTTGTATACGCCATTGTAGCACGTGTGTAGCCCTACTCGTAAGGGCCATGATGACTTGACGTCATCCCCACCTTCCTCCGGTTTATCACCGGCAGTCTCCTTTGAGTTCCCGACCGAATCGCTGGCAACAAAGGATAAGGGTTGCGCTCGTTGCGGGACTTAACCCAACATTTCACAACACGAGCTGACGACAGCCATGCAGCACCTGTCTCAGAGTTCCCGAAGGCACCAAAGCATCTCTGCTAAGTTCTCTGGATGTCAAGAGTAGGTAAGGTTCTTCGCGTTGCATCGAATTAAACCACATGCTCCACCGCTTGTGCGGGCCCCCGTCAATTCATTTGAGTTTTAACCTTGCGGCCGTACTCCCCAGGCGGTCGATTTAACGCGTTAGCTCCGGAAGCCACGCCTCAAGGGCACAACCTCCAAATCGACATCGTTTACAGCGTGGACTACCAGGGTATCTAATCCTGTTTGCTCCCCACGCTTTCGCACCTGAGCGTCAGTCTTTGTCCAGGGGGCCGCCTTCGCCACCGGTATTCCTCCAGATCTCTACGCATTTCACCGCTACACCTGGAATTCTACCCCCCTCTACAAGACTCTAGCCTGTCAGTTTTGAATGCAGTTCCCAGGTTAAGCCCGGGGATTTCACATCCAACTTAACAGACCGCCTGCGTGCGCTTTACGCCCAGTCATTCCGATTAACGCTTGCACCCTCCGTATTACCGCGGCTGCTGGCACGGAGTTAGCCGGTGCTTCTTCTGCGGGTAACGTCAATCAGCAAGGTTATTAACCTTACTGCCTTCCTCCCCGCTGAAAGTGCTTTACAACCCGAAGGCCTTCTTCACACACGCGGCATGGCTGCATCAGGCTTGCGCCCATTGTGCAATATTCCCCACTGCTGCCTCCCGTAGGAGTCTGGACCGTGTCTCAGTTCCAGTGTGGCTGGTCATCCTCTCAGACCAGCTAGGGATCGTCGCCTAGGTGAGCCATTACCTCACCTACTAGCTAATCCCATCTGGGCACATCTGATGGCGAGAGGCCCTAAGGTCCCCCTCTTTGCTCTTGCGAGGTTATGCGGTATTAGCTACCGTTTCCAGTAGTTATCCCCCTCCATCAGGCAGTTTCCCAGACATTACTCACCCGTCCGCCGCTCGTCACCCAAAGAGCAAGCTCTTCTGTGCTACCGCTCGACTTGCATGTGTTAGGCCTGCCGCCAGCGTTCAATCTGAGCCATGATCAAACTCTTCAATTTAAGATTTGTTTGATTTGCTGAACTCGTCAGCGATGCTCAAAGAATTAAAACTGTTTATTCGTAATGAATTTACTGTTGTTCACTCTTCAAGACTTTTTATATCGTTAAGATACGGTCTTGTGAGTGCCCACACAGATTGTCTGATTAAATTGTTAAAGAGCAGTGCCACTTCATCGGTGGCGCGGGCTGCATATACTATGCTTTTCCGCTGTGAAGTCAAGTCATTACTGACCGCCTTCGGTGAATCTTTTTTCCTGTTACCGCAACTGCGTGTCGCTGTTGCCGTGTCAGTGGAGGCGCATTATAGGGACTTCTCGGCCACTGACAAGTGCTAAATGCAAAAAAATTACCGAGTGGTTTTTTTTTCAGCAAAGCGCATTAAAAGACGCCGTTATGCGGGATTTTTCAGCGTTTTCTTAGCGAGAAACCTTACCTGACAGACTCGCGCACCATTAATTCCGGCGTCAGCACCAACACATTAGGTTCGGTGTTAGGGTGTTCCAGACGATATAGCAGCGTATCAATCGCCAATTCGCCAAGCTCATCCTTTGGTTGATGGACAGTAGTTAGAGGTGGTGACATATAGCGGGCCAATTCTATGTCATCGTAACCAATAACCGCCATGTCTTGCGGAATAGAAAGTCCAGCCTGATAAAGCGCATGGTACACGCCAACGGCCATCGCATCGTTACTGGTGAACACCGCTTCAGGTTTATCTTCCAGCGCTAACAACTGCTGCATAGCGCGATAGCCCGCTTCAAACTCAAAATCGCCGAAAACTTCATAGTCAGCGGGAATGAATAGCCCAGCGAGCTGCATCGCCTGTCGATAACCTTCTAATCGGTTATAGGCGGTCGTCTTATCTTTTGGACCCGCAATACAGGCTATCTTTTTATAGCCACGAGAAATGAGGTAATTGGTCGCGATCTCCCCACCGAGCAGAGAGTTATCTTTAATGACGTCCATAACGCCTTCAAAGGGTGCCCAATCCATCATGACCATAGGTATAGAAGGATAGCGGCTCATCATTTCGGGCAAAGGGCGATGGCTTTCGGTACACATCAACAGTACGCCGTCAACCCGCTTTTGCAGCAGCGTTTCGAGACTATGGCTCATTCTGTCGCGATCGCCTTCTGTATTGCACAGAATCAGGCTATAGCCTCGCTCATAACAACAGCGCTCTACGCCACGAACCACTTCGGCATAAAACGGGTTATTACTGGCAGTGAGCAACATGCCGATGGTGCGGGTCTGGTTTATTTTCAGACTTCTGGCCAGCGCAGACGGCGCATAGTTGAGATCCTCAACGGCCTTCATCACTTTTTCGCGAATGGTGTCGCTGACAAAGCGATTGTTATTAATGACGTGAGATACGGTAGAAGTAGAAACGCCCGCAAGACGGGCGACATCTTTCATGGTGGCCAAAGATCACCCCTGGGTTTGCAAAAATGCGTCGATCTCTTCACGCCACGGGACAGAGGGCTGAGCGCCTCGGCGAGTAACGGCTATCGCAGCTGCCGCATGGGCAAATTTTACGGCGAAGGACATGGGCTTATTTTCCAGCAATGCAGTCACTAACGCGCCATTAAACGTGTCTCCGGCGGCGATAGTATCCACGGCTTTTACACGATATCCCGGAATGCGCTGCCCCTGACCGTTTTCACTTAACCATACGCCACGGCTACCCAATGTGATGAGAACCGTTTCAATACCTTTATCGTGCAGAACCTGTGCTGCGCGAGCCGCATCGTCTTCCGTCTCAACGGTAATTCCCGTCAGGAACTGCGCTTCGGTTTCATTCGGCGTGATCATATTGACCAGCGATAACAGTTCATCGGGCAGTTCGCGGGCAGGGGCGGGGTTAAGAATCACTTTCGTTTGATTTTCATGCGCCAGTTTAGCGGCCGCAATGACCGTTTCCAACGGCGACTCAAGCTGCATAAGCAATGCTGAAGCATCAATAATGTGTTGCTGATAACGATGAAGATAATCAGGCGTCACCGCAGCATTCGCACCGGCATTAATCGCGATCATGTTCTCAGCGTCGGCGTTAACAAAAATCAGCGCAACGCCGGTTGTTTCCCCGGAGATAGCCTCAACGGCGGAAACATCGATATTGTCCTTGGATAGCTGCTGGCAAATACGGGTGCCGATATCATCTTCTCCCACGCAGGCAATAAAGGCGATGTCTGCACCGCTTCGACCAGCGGCAACGGCCTGATTGGCACCTTTCCCACCGAAAGCAACGCTATATTGCTCACCGATCACCGTTTCGCCTGGACGGGGAAATTGCTCAAGATTGAGAATATGGTCAGCATTAATACTGCCCAGCACCACCAGCTTACCCGTTTTCATTATGTCGAATCCCGCTACGTTAATAATGCGCCACCACAAACGGGTGGCGCGAGCCCTGCTTTATTCTTTAATTATTTTGCGACCAGCTTCAGGTCAACCGGAATGATAGCCTGCGTTTTTTCGCCTTTCAGCACTTTCGCCGCCGTTTCGATACCGATCACACCGATCTGATCAGGACGCTGAGCAACAGTCGCAGCCAGCTTGCCTGACTCAACGGCCTTCACGCCATCCTGAGTGCCGTCAAAGCCGACAACCAGCACATCTGTTTTGCCTGCGGTTTGCAGTGCACGCAGAGCACCCAACGCCATTTCATCGTTCTGAGCAAATACAGCCTGAACGTCAGGGTGTGCGGTCAGCAGGTTCTGCATCACGTTCAGCCCTTTAGTACGGTCGAAGTCAGCGGGTTGGCTGGCCAGCATAGCGAATTTATTTTTCTCAGCAGATTTCATGAAGCCCGCCCCACGCTCGCGCGCGGCAGACGTTCCCGCGATGCCTTCCAGCTGAATCACTTTAGCGCCTTCACCCAATTTCTTGGCAAGGAAGTCACCGGCAACTTTACCGCCGAAGGCGTTATCAGAAGCCACGTGGCTCACCACTTCACCACTGCTCGCGACGCGGTCCAGCGTAATAACAGGGATCTTGGCTTGGTTAGCCATTTTAATCGCATTACCTACTGCATCAGAATCGGTCGGGTTGATCAGCAGAACTTTGGTTCCACGTACCGTCAAATCCTGAACGTTAGCCAGTTCTTTTGCTGGGTTATTCTGGGAATCCAGCACAATCAACTCGTAACCCAGTTTGTCAGCTTCTTTCTGTGCACCCTCTTTCATTGAAACAAAGAACGGGTTATTCAGCGTAGAAACCACCAGAGCAACCGTATCTTTGGCCAAGGCATTAGCACTGACAGTCGCGCTCAGCGCAACAGCGGAAACCAGAGTAGCCAGCTTTTTCATATTCATAACTCAATTCCTGTGTGAATGAAGGTTATTTACTGCTTTTGTTATCTACCAGAACCGCTAGCAAAATGACGACTGCTTTAACGATCATTTGGTAGTAAGAAGAAACACCTAATAAATTCAGTCCGTTGTTGAGGAAACCAAGGATAAGTGCGCCGATCAACGTACCAACGATACGCCCTTTTCCTCCAGCCAGACTGGTGCCGCCCAATACTACAGCCGCGATAGCATCCAGCTCATACCCTGTACCCGCCGTCGGCTGTGCAGAGGACAAACGTGCGACTTCGATAATTCCCGCCAGGGCAGACAACAGCCCACACAGGGAATAGACAATAATCTTGATTTTATCAACGCTGATGCCGGACAAACGGGTAGCAGACTCGTTGCCGCCCAGCGCATAGATATAGCGCCCCAGACGCGTGTGGTGCAACATGTACCAGGCAGCCGCGAACACGATAGCCATGATCCAGATTGGTGTCGGAATCCCCAACGGACGACCGATACCAAACCAGCCAAACGCATCTGCTACGTCGGAAAAACCAGTATTAACCGGGCTGCCGTTGGTATAAACCATCGTCACACCACGAAGTAACAGCATCATGACCAACGTGGCGATAAACGCCTGCACTTTGCCTTTGGATACAATGACCCCCGTACCCGCACCGATCAGCGCCCCCAGCGCCAGTGCGCCAAACACCGCCACCAGCGCATTGACCTCAAGCCCGACGATGGAAGCCGCTACGGCACCGGTCAATGCCAGCAGGGAACCCACTGACAAATCGATGCCCGAGGTCAGAATCACCAGCGTCATGCCGACGGCCATGATGGCGTTCACCGACGTCTGCTGGAGAATATTGAACAGGTTGTTCAGGGTAAAAAAGTTAGGGCTCATGGCGGAAACAACCGCAATCAGGATCAGGAGCGCGATCAGCGATTTCTGCTCCAGTAACCACTCTTTGCTGAACCAGCGTTTTGCCGCGATAGATTGAGAACTCATGTCTGACTTACTCCTGCTTTGCGCCGTATTGCTTACCAACGGCCGCGGCCATCAGTGCTTCCTGGGTAGCTTGCTCAATAGGGAAATCACCGCTCAAGCGCCCTTCATGCATCACAATGATGCGATCGCTCATTCCCAAGACTTCGGGCATTTCGGATGACACCAATATGATGCTCAGCCCTTCTTCTTTGAATTGATTGATTAACTGATAAATCTCTTTCTTCGCCCCGACATCGACGCCACGCGTCGGTTCATCGAGGATCAGGACATTTGGGCGTGTCATCAGGCCACGGGCAATCGCCACTTTCTGCTGATTACCGCCGGAGAGCAGGCCGATAGGCTGCTCCATCGAAGGCGTTTTCACGTTGAACAGGCGAATAAAGTCGGCAACCGTCAGTTGCTCTTCGGCATGTTTTAGACGACCGCCCGCATGGCTGAAATAGCGCAGTGCGGTTAAGGACATGTTTTCTTTTACTGACATGCCCAGCACCAGACCATCACGTTTGCGGTCTTCGGAAATGTAAACGATGCCGTTCGCCAGGCCATCCTGCGGTTTACGGGTCACTACGTCGCGGCCATCCAGCGTCACATTACCGCCCGTTCGCGGCAGTGCACCGTAGAGAATCTTCATCAGTTCGGTACGGCCCGCACCCATCAACCCTGCGACGCCCAGAATTTCGCCTTTCCGCACCGTAAAGCTGACGCTGTCGACGCCCGGCCCAGACAGATTCTGTACCTTAAGGCGAACCTCTCCCGGCACTTTATTCGAACGTGGGTACTGATCTTCCAGCTTACGACCGACCATCATTTCAATCAGCGTATCTTCCTCTAAATCACTGACCGGACGCTCACCGATAAACTGACCATCGCGGAACACGGTAATGTCATCGCAGATTTCAAAGATTTCTTTCAGGCGGTGGGAAATATAAACAATGCCGCATCCCTGAGATTGCAGCTCTTTGATCACACTGAATAACGAGGCGGTTTCAGTATCTGTCAGGGCATCGGTCGGTTCATCCATGATGATGACTTTCGATTCAAAGCTCAGCACCTTGGCAATTTCTACCATTTGCTGATCGCCAATCGATAAATCCCCGACCATACGACGGCTGTCATAGCGCAGATTAAGGCGTTTCAGCAGCTTATCGGCTTCCGCATACATCTTGTTCCAGTCGATACGACCGAAGCGGTTGGTAAATTCACGACCAAGGAAGATATTCTCGGCAATCGTGAGTTGGGGAATCAGGTTAAGTTCCTGATGGATAATACCGATACCTGCTTCCTGGGACGCTTTCGGCCCGCTGAAATCGACCTCTTTCCCCAGAAAATGAATGCTGCCGGCATCTTTACGATAGATCCCGGTCAGAACTTTCATCATGGTGGACTTGCCCGCACCGTTCTCGCCCACCAGCGCCATCACTTTTCCCGGATAGACGTTGAGTGCTGCACCGGAAAGCGCTTTAACGCCGGGAAAAGATTTCGTGATGCCTTGCAGTTGCAGTAAAGGTTGCATTGATGCCTCAGAACGTTACGCCAGCACAAAGGATGACATTGGCATACGGAGTGCACTCCCCGCTGCGAATGATGGCCCGGCTTTTGCCGCTTTGGGTTTTAAATTCTTCATGGCTGACATAGTGCAATGCAATTGAGTTTCCCTGATGCTGTTCAAGTTGCTTCAATTGATCGAGTAATGCGTCATGGACGGCGGGGTTCTTTTCAATAATTTCTTCCGCCAGAATAGCGGCTTCAACCTGCATTTCGCTGGTGACAACATTAACCACCTGCAAAAACGTCGGCACATTGTGCGTCAACGCCAGGTCGATACGGGTCGTCGTTTCAGGAATCGGTAAACCAGCATCACCAATAACAAGGCTATCGGTGTGTCCCAGCCGAGCAATCACGGAAGAAATATCTGAATTCAATAATGTTGCTTTTTTCATCTTCTCACCCCACCAGCGAAACGTTTCGCTAACAATATTCTAGAAAAAGAAGTAGGAAAGGCAATGAAGAAATAAAAAAAATGTGATCACCATCGAAACGTTTCGCTAACAAAAAATAAAAACAAGATAACGCGGTTATCAACTCTAGGTAATTCACATTTCAGGAAGATGGCAAAGAAAGATGTCTGGCGGCTTAATCACGTCGATCATTTGGATGAACAAGCGTAGGCAACGTAAAGAATGACAGATAGAGAAGGTTGATAAATAGAGAAATGGCGGGCAATCGCCCGCCACGAGATAATTGGAGATAGCGTATTAGAGTTTACGGATCTGCTTCACATCCAGCTCGACGGAATTGAAGTCTTTATCCAACTCACCCTGTATTTCAACTTTATCGGTAGGTGAAACCATCTGGCCATTCCAGCGCTTATGATCGATTTCAACTTCCATCGTGCCAGTGGAGTCACGGAACAGGTAGTTCTCATCACCAATCCGTTTTTCGATATTACCGCTCAGCGTAACCCAACTATCGTCACGCAGATCTTTAGCCTTATCTACCGTCGTGAGGGAATTCTGCGGATCGACGAATCCCCCTTTATGTGTGCCAACCGCAGGCGTTTCTGGGTTGACGAAGCCACCGCCGCTTTGTGCGGCAAATACGGGTGCAGAAACCAGAGCGGTAATGGCAAATAACGCAGCTGCTTTTTTCATAGTATTCCTTCCTTATTTTGCCTGTCGTTTCGCAGTCAACCTGCGGGAGTAATCGGTCTTCGAGAAGGATTAAAACAAACCGTTCTTAACAGAATCTTAAGGACTCAGCTTTTACATTTTTATTTTTTTATATTGCCGAAATCGTCCAATTTCAGCGATTTGTCCTGTACACATCGCCCCCCGATTTCGTATAAAACCGGAAAAGGCGCAAACGCGACAGCGGCACATCCCTTGCGAGGCAGCCATGAGAGTATTGTTAATCGAAGACGATCGCCTGATAGGTGATGGCCTAAAAGCTGGATTGATCAAACTGGGCTTTAATATTGACTGGTTTACGGAAGGTAAAGCCGGCGCTGCCGCGTTGAAGGCCGCCCCTTATGATGCGGTGGTGCTCGATCTCAGCCTGCCGGGTATGGATGGCATGGATATCCTGCGCCAGTGGCGTCAGGCTGGACATGACGAACCGGTACTGATTCTGACGGCCCGCGATGCGCTGGAACAGCGTGTAGAAGGGTTGCAGCAGGGGGCCGATGATTATTTATGTAAGCCTTTTGCGCTAACTGAAGTTGCCGCTCGCCTTCAGGCGCTGATTCGTCGCCGTCACGGTCAACTCCAGCCCGCATTAACACATGGCGCAGTTTCCCTTGAGCCTGGCTCACGGAGCGTCACGCTTAACAGCGAGCCATTGATACTAAAATCCCGCGAGCTGGCACTGCTGGAACTGTTCTTGCTCAATCCAAGCCGCGTGCTCACGCGTGCACAGTTGGAAGAGAAGCTCTACGGCTGGGATGATGATGTCTCCAGCAATGCGGTAGAAGTCCATATCCACCACCTGCGCAAAAAGTTGGGCAGTGGGTTTATCCGTACCGTGCATGGCGTTGGCTACATTCTGGGAGATGCACCATGAACCGACTCAGCCTGCGCTTACGTCTGATTGCGGGCTTTGCGCTGCTGACATTAATTTGCTGGAGTGTCGCCAGTCTGCTTTCGTGGTATCAGACACGTCATAATATCAATGAGTTGTTTGATACTCAGCAAATGCTGTTTGCCAAGCGTCTTGCCACCATGAATCCCGATGAATTGCGAAGCCCATCAGCTTCTCTGCCAAAAACCAAAAATCTGGTACATAAAAACCGAGGCAAGCAGGATGATGACGCGCTGGCCTTCGCCATTTTTACCCGCGACGGAAAAATGGTGTTGAACGATGGCGATAACGGCAAAGATTTCATTTTTGACTATAAACGCAACGGCTTCACCGACGGCAGGTTGCGCGATGACAATGACGCCTGGCGTATCGTCTGGCTGACGACGCAGGATGATCGTTACGTCATTGCTGTGGGTCAGGAATGGGAATACCGTCAGGATATGACGCTGGATATTGTAAAAACCAACCTGATGCCCTGGCTGTTTGCGCTGCCTATCATGCTGGCATTGCTTTTTTGGCTAGTGACACGCGAACTTTCTCCGCTAAAACGTATTGCCGCTGAGCTTCAGTTACGCTCCCCCGACGACAGCACACCACTGGCGACGCAGCACATCCCACAAGAAGTTCGCCCGCTGGTAAACGCGCTGAATCTCCTGTTTTCCCGCATAAGCGATATGCTAACTCGCGAGCGCCGTTTTACCTCCGATGCGGCTCACGAATTGCGTAGCCCGCTGGCAGCGTTGAAAGTTCAAACCGAAGTTGCACAGTTGGCGCATGATGATGAAGCCATGCGGCACCATGCGCTGGTCAATCTGGATAAAGGCATCGATCGAGCCACACGGCTGGTGGATCAGCTCCTGACGTTATCACGGCTAGATGCCGAATCGTCCCCCGAAGGGATGCAGCCCGTCCAGTTCAATGAACTCCTGCAACAGGCGGTGATCGCGCATTACAACACAGCGCAAACCGCGGGTATCGAACTGACGCTGGATTTACCGGACACCCCGGTTATTAGGCAGGGCCACCCGCTACTGCTGACTCTGCTGGTACGCAATCTGCTGGATAATGCTATTCGCTACAGCAATGAAGGGGGGACGGTAAGCCTGACGCTG
The DNA here is from genome assembly GCF_016950255.1 of Pectobacterium brasiliense. Classification (NCBI taxonomy): domain Bacteria; kingdom Pseudomonadati; phylum Pseudomonadota; class Gammaproteobacteria; order Enterobacterales; family Pectobacteriaceae; genus Pectobacterium; species Pectobacterium brasiliense. Next base: position 3,027,245 of record NZ_JACGFN010000001.1, read on the forward strand.
ACAGAGCGTGGCTTTCAGGTTACCGATAACGGACCGGGCATTAGCGAAGAGGCGCTGGCAAGAATTGGCGAACGCTTTTATCGCCCACCGGGGCAGGAGAAATCCGGCAGCGGTCTTGGGATTTCCATCGTCAACAACATCGCAAAACTGCACCACATGCGGGTCACGTTCACCAATCAGCCCGAAGGGGGGCTGATTGTCGCCATAAATTGGTAAAATAGTTAACGTACTAGCAGCAACTCGCTGCCTGTTATTAGGGAAACACGAGGATGAGGTTCCCGCAGGGATGCCTCACCTCGTGGTCGACCGTATATCTCGATCTTATCCCAACATAAGATCATCTATTCGGTTCACTTAAATCTCGACCTGTATCCCCAGCTCAATCAGCCTGTTCGGCGGTATTTCAAACTGATCCGCCGCCCGCAGCGCATTGCGGCTGAGCATCATGAATAGCTTGCCGCGCAAGCGCAGATACCACGGGCGCTCACCGATAATCAGCGATTCATTGGACATAAAGAAAGACGTTTCCATCATTTGGCAGGTTAACCCATCCTGCCAACAGCGCTGAAAGACCTCTTCCACATCCGGTGTCTCACGCCAGCCATAGTTGGCAATCACGCGCCAGAACGTCGGTGAAAGCTGTTCAACCGTCACTCGACGCGCGTTAAGCACATAGGGCGCATCCTCCGTTCGCATGGTCAACAGCACCACGCGCTCGTGCAGGATCTTATTGTGCTTAAGGTTATGCAACAGCGCGAACGGAATCACGCGAGTCGCACGCGAGAAATACACGGCGGTCCCCGGCACACGCGTCGGCGGCGTTTTCTCCAGCGAGGCAATCATGGCATCCAGCGAGTTACCATGCTCATGCAACCGGCGCAGCAACCTGAAACGCTCGCTTTTCCACGTCGTCATGATAATAAACATCACCATACCCAGCGCCAGCGGCAGCCAGCCGCCGGACAGGATCTTGACTACGTTGGCCAAAAACATCGGCACGTCGATAATCAGCAAGCCCGCCAGCAACATCCACGCCAGATAGCGATTCCAGAGCCAATTCTTCACCGCAACTGTACAGAAAAGAATGCTGGTAATCACCATCGTACCCGTTACCGCAATCCCGTAAGCCGCCGCCAGATTGCTTGAATGCTCAAAGCTGACAATCACGATGACAACGGCGATATAGAGCATCCAGTTAATGGCGGGGATATAGATCTGACCGGATTCCATATCTGACGTGTGTACGATACGCATCGGCGGCAAGTAGCCCAGCCGCACTGCCTGACGGGTCAGGGAGAAAACACCGGAAATAACGGCCTGCGAGGCAATGATTGTCGCCAGCGTAGCCAATATCATCAGTGGAATCAGCGCCCAGTCTGGCGCTAGCAGGAAGAAGGGGTTCTTGATGGCTTCCGGGTCCTTTAACAGCAACGCGCCCTGCCCGAAGTAATTTAACACCAGCGACGGCAGTACCACCGTAAACCAGGCCAGACGGATCGGGAATTTACCGAAGTGGCCCATATCGGCATACAGCGCTTCGACCCCGGTAATCGCCAGCACCACCGCCCCCAGCGCGAAGAACGACACCGCTTTATATTCGATAAAGAAGCGCACGGCGTACATCGGGTTCAACGCCTGCAAGACTTCAGGGTTAGCAATGATGCTGCGCGCGCCCAGAACGCCAAGCGTCAAAAACCAGATCAGCATCACGGGTGCAAACAGCTTACCGACGCTACCCGTACCGTGTTTTTGAATGATAAACAGTAATGTCAGAACGACAATCGAGAGTGGTACGATATAGCTGTCCATTGAAGGCGCAGCGATTTCCAGCCCTTCCATTGCCGACATCACCGAGATGGCTGGCGTAATGACCACTTCCCCATAGAAGAAGCTGCCGCCAATCAACCCCATGATGACCAGCACGGACGTCATGCGATCGGAGGTATTGCGCCCGGCTAACGACATGAGGGTGAGAATCCCACCTTCACCTGCGTTATCGGCACGCATCACATAGGTCAGATATTTCAGCGAAACAACGAGGACCAACAGCCAAAAGATCAGTGAAAGAAAGCCAAAGACCGAGTCAGGCTCGACCCCAAAACCAAACTGCCCTGATAAACATTCCCTTAACGTATAAAGAGGGCTGGTTCCTATGTCTCCATAAACCACCCCGATGGCCGCCAGCGTGACAGCCGGAAGCGAACGTTTATGTTCTGAGCTCATATCTATCTTCTGTTGTTAATCAGTCCGCGAATGTTAATCAGTCCGCGAAGCGCGTCATTCACAGCAACTCATCCAAGAGCGCACAGTATGCACAAATCAGGGTAAAAACCCATTTTTATTATGCGGTCACCTGTATAAGAAACATCCTGTAAAAGGTGGTTTATTGCTTACTTACCCCGTTAGGGTGAATAATCCGTAAAAGTATTCTAATAAAAAACTGTGATCTGCCGTTTATTATTACCATTACCTTTCTGAAAGTAGAGATTTTCTGAGCGTCCACTTTCAGGGGATCAATCGGGTTCAAAAATAAACGATTTCAGTACATCACATCATGGGACTAACGGATTAATTATGCGTCAAACTGCGGCATTGGCTGAAAGAATTTCTCGTCTCAGTCATGCGCTAGAACACGGGCTCTACGAAAGACAGCACACCATTCGTCTCTGTCTGCTGGCCGCGCTAAGTGGGGAAAGTGTTTTCCTACTGGGGCCGCCAGGTATAGCCAAAAGTATGATCGCCCGGCGTCTTAAATTCGCTTTTCGTCATGCGAACGCGTTCGAGTACCTGATGACCCGCTTTTCCACCCCGGAAGAGGTATTCGGTCCCCTTTCCATTCAGGCGTTAAAAGACGAAGGGCGCTATCAGCGCCTGACAGCAGGCTATCTGCCGGAAGCTGAAATCGTGTTTCTGGATGAGATCTGGAAAGCGGGCCCCGCCATTTTGAATACCCTGCTGACGGCTATTAACGAGCGGCGTTTCCGTAATGGCAACAGCGAAGACACGATCCCGATGCGCCTGTTGGTCGCCGCGTCGAATGAATTGCCGGAAGCGGATGGCGGTCTGGAAGCGCTCTACGACCGAATGCTCATCCGTCTGTGGCTCGATCGTGTGCAGGAAAAACAGAATTTCCGTGCGCTGCTCGTGAATAACAGCAGCGAACGCGATAACCCCGTCCCGCCCGCTCTTAGCGTCAGCGATGAAGAGTACCAACAGTGGCAGAAAGATATTGAGCACGTCGCGTTGCCAGAATTCGGCTTCGAGCTGATTTACACGCTGCGCCAGCAGCTTGATGCGCTGGAAAATGCTCCTTACATTTCCGATCGGCGCTGGAAAAAAGCCCTGCGCCTGCTTCAGGCCAGCGCGTTTTTCTGCGGACGGGATGCCATTACGCCGGTTGATATCATTCTGCTGAAAGACTGTCTCTGGCATGACCAAAGCACGTTAACGCTCATCGAGCACCAGCTTGAATTACTGATTACCGAGCACGCTTACCAGCAGAAAAGCCTGCTGTTCCGCTTGCAACAGGTGAACACCAGACGTCAGCAATACCAGCGTGAACAAAGCGAATTACAGGCCTTTTCGGTGGAGAAACAGGGGCACTTTCTCGGTAGAAAATTCCATTACACCTTGCCTGAAGCTATCACCGCTGAAACGCTGGATCTGGTGCTGCAACGCCCGCTGATCCTGCACGATATTGAAGTCAACCACCTGATCATTGAGAAGAATGCTCTGCAAGGCTGGCTGCAAAAAGGGGGAGAAATTCGGGGCAAACTCAACGGTATCGGCTTCACGCAACGTCTCGACCTGCTGGTGGACGATCGCCAACATCTGACGGTTCGTGATATCAGCCTGCAATCCTCTATTCTTTCTCTGCCAGAAAAGCGCGACTGTGCGCTTCCTGCTGACATTATCGATGAGTATGAAAAGCTGAACATGCAGTTGCGCGAACAGCGCCGCTTATTCAGCCAGCATCAGCCTTGCCTGTTCGTTCCCAGTGAGTGGTTGGCCAAAATAGAAGCCAGCCTGCAACAGGTCGCTGAGCAGATCCAGCAATCAGAGCAACAGGATTAACGCCCGATGATCACGCTGGAATCACTGGAAATGCTGCTGTCTATCGATGAAAACGAGCTGTTAGACGATCTTATCGTCACACTGCTGGCGACGCCTCAGCTCGCTTTCTTCTTTGAAAAGTATCCCAGCCTGAAGTCCGCGTTACTCAACGATCTGCCTCACTGGAAGGAAACCTTAAAACAGCGCCTGCGTACCACACAGGTACCGTCAGAGCTGGAAAAAGAATTTAGCTGCTACCAGCGTTCACAATCGATCGACAATCAGACTTTTCAGACACGCCTGCCTGCGATTATGGATACGCTGAACAACGTGGAATCCCCCTTTCTGACGCAGGCCTCACAGCTCATGGCCTCTCCAGAGCGAACCTTAGGGCAGAAGGTCACGAGCGGGCTTCACGCGCTCTTTCTTCAGCGCTGGCGGCTAAGCCTCACTCTGCAAACTGTTTCACTGCATCAGCAATTGATGGATCAGGAGCGGGAAATCCTGCTGGATGAACTGCAACAACGCCTGACCCTCAGCGGCAAACTCGAACCTATTCTGGCCGAAAACGAAAATGCGGCCGGGCGGCTCTGGGATCTCAGCGCCGCGCAGCGTATTCACACCGATCCCCGTCCGTTACTGGATTTCGGCGCTTTCCTGCAACGCCAGCCTGCATTACAACAACTGGCGGAACGCTTAGGGCGCAGCCGCGAAACCAAATCCATCCTCACGCAGGAAGCACCACAAGAAGCCTTCCGGGTCAGAGTACGGGAACCCGCCACCGTGCCTGAGCAGGTGAGCGGCGTGCACCAGAGCGATGACATTTTGCGTTTGATGCCGACGGAACTGGTCACGCTGGGCATTAGCGAACTGGAATATGAATTCTATCGTCGCCTGCTGGAACATCGGCTGCTCACCTATCGCTTACAGGGTGAGAGCTGGCGCGAGAAAATCACCGAGCGCCCCGTGGTACATCAGCAAAACGAACAGCAGCCCCGTGGCCCCTTTATCGTCTGCGTCGATACGTCAGGCTCGATGGGCGGCTTTAATGAACGCTGTGCCAAAGCCTTTTGTCTGGCGCTGATGCGCATCGCGCTCGCCGACAACCGCCGTTGCTACATCATGCTGTTTTCTACTGGCGTGGTGAAATATGAGCTCACGTCTGCGGACGGCTTAGAGCAGGCGATACGTTTTCTCAGTCAGTCTTTCCGTGGCGGCACGGATATGAGCGCCTGTCTGTCAGCATTGTTGGATAAGATGGACGACGCACTCTGGCATGATGCCGATGCGGTGGTGATTTCGGATTTTATCGCCCAGCGGTTGCCGGATGAGGTGGTAAATAAGGTGAAAAGCCGCCAGAAACAGCTACAGCATCGTTTCCATGCTGTAGCGATGTCCGATCATGGCAAACCCGGCATCATGCACATCTTTGACCATATCTGGCGCTTTGATACCGGGTTAAAAAGCCGCTTAATGCGCCGTTGGCAGCACGGCAAGGCTAATTAAAGCAGTCCGGAAACTGACTCACGTAGCGGCTGTGGCCATACGCCGCACTGAACCTGACCAATGTGCGGCAATTGCAGCAACAGCATGACCAGGCGAGACTGACCAATCCCCCCACCGATCGTTTGCGGCATTTCGCCGCGCAGCAGCGCCTGATGCCATTCCAGCTTCAGACGTTCTTCATCCTGCGTCAGCGCCAGCTGGCGTGTTAACGCTTCCGCATCGACACGGATGCCCATTGATGAAATTTCAAATGCATCGTTCAGAACCGGGTTCCATACAACGATATCGCCGTTCAGACCCGCCAGTTCCTGCTCGCCCGGCGTCGTCCAGTCATCATAATCCGGTGCACGCACATCGTGAGAGTGCCCGCTGGACAGCTTACCGCCAATCCCAATCAGGAAGACCGCACCCAGTTCTTTAGCGATAGCGCGCTCACGCCCTTTGGCATCCAGATCGGGGTAACGCTGCAGCAACGTTTCGGTATGCACAAAATGAATCTGCTCTGGCAGGAAAGGCTGAATGCCAAACGCCTGATGTACCGCAGCTTCCGTTGCTTTAATGCCTTGATAAATACGCGTCACGGTCGATTTCAGATACTCCGCATTACGCTCGCCATCTCCCATCACGCGCTCCCAGTCCCACTGATCGACATAGACCGAGTGGATCGGGCTCAAACGATCTTCGTCCGGGCGCAGTGCCTTCATGTGGGTATAGATGCCTTCGCCGAAGCTAAAATCGTACGCACCCAGCGTCTTACGTTTCCATTTCGCCAGTGAGTGAACGACTTCAAATGTGGCATCTGGCAGGGCTTTAACCTTAACCTGCACCGCTTTTTCCGTACCGGACAAGTTATCCTGCGTGCCGTCGCCGATACGGCTGAGAATCGGTGCCTGGACTTCAATCAATCCCAAAAGCTGCTCCAGCTGGCTGGAGAAGAAAGACTTAACGAAGCTGATTTGCTGTTGTTTTTCGATGTACTGCTTTTTCATTGCCGCGTCTCTTATTCATCGTAGTTAGTTATTCATTAAGCAATAAAAACTGCTAGTCATTCAATAATCTTATGGATAAATTGCACTTGTGCTTTTAATCCGTCATTTTAGAGCGGTATAAAATCATTATTCGCTAAAATAGGGGGCTCAAAGTGGCAGAAATTTATCAGATCGATAATCTCGATCGCGGCATTCTTTCCGCCTTAATGGAAAATGCGCGCACGCCTTATGCCGAACTGGCAAAACAGTTTTCCGTCAGTCCGGGGACGATCCACGTTCGAGTGGAGAAGATGAAGCAGGCGGGCATCATTGTCGGTACGCGTCTGGACGTGAACCCAAAGCAACTGGGCTATGACGTATGCTGTTTTATCGGCATCATTCTGAAAAGCGCCAAAGATTATCCCTCTGCGCTGGAGAAGTTGAACAATCTGGAAGAAGTGGTCGAGGCCTACTATACCACCGGGCATTACAGCATCTTTATTAAGGTCATGTGCCGCTCGATCGAGGCGCTGCAACATGTGCTTATCAACAAGATCCAAACAATTGATGAAATTCAGTCCACTGAAACGCTAATCTCCCTGCAAAACCCCATCATGCGGACGATCGCGCCGTGATACTTTTTTCCTATACCCATATTATCCACAGGTAGATCCCAGCCAGATCACAGCGTACAATGTCCCGTCTTTTATCGGATGGGATCGCTATGGCAGACATTACCTTAATCAGTGGCAGTACCCTTGGCAGTGCCGAATATGTTGCAGAGCATTTGGCTGAACTGCTGGAGAAGGATGATTTTTCCACTGAAATTCTGCATGGCCCTACGCTTGATGCACTGCCTGAAAGCGGTATATGGCTGGTGGTGACGTCTACGCACGGTGCAGGAGAATTCCCTGACAACCTGAAAGCACTGTTTGAACAACTGGAACAGCAAAAGCCCGATCTTTCTCAGGTGAGTTTCGGTGCGGTGGGGATCGGGAGTAAAGAGTACGACACGTTCTGTGGCGCGATCCAAACAGCGGATCGTGTATTGGCTCAATTAGGTGCCAAACGGATCGGTGAAATCCTCGAGATCGACATCACCCAGCATCAGATTCCAGAAGATCCAGCAGAAGAATGGCTAGGATCGTGGGTTAATTTACTCAAATAAGATGAAATATTCGGCAGTTGAATGTGGATAACTATGCTTAATTCAGGTGTAAAAGCCGTAATTATCCCAATAACAACCCAAGTATGTTTTTTGTCCTGTGCATAAACCCGCATTAAGATCCCAGCTTATACTGTCCAGGATCACCGATCATTCACAGGTAAGGATCAACGCCATTCTCTTGATCTTTAATATGAATAATCACTTATCCACACAACATGACGATCCTAATAAGAGATCTAATAAAGAGATCTTTAAATAAAAAGATCTTTCTTTAATTAACGAGGATCCAACGGACTTGGTCGTTGGCTCAAAGTTGAGTAGAATCCCCACCCCAGGGCAAATAACGATCGTTCGCCACTCATCATTCGCGATAATGCGAGGAGCAGTACCATGTTTTATCCAGATCCATTTGACGTCATCGTGATCGGTGGCGGTCATGCCGGAACAGAAGCTGCTATGGCTTCTGCCCGAATGGGCCAACAGACGCTTTTGCTCACACACAATATTGATACGCTGGGACAAATGTCTTGTAACCCGGCGATTGGCGGTATTGGAAAAGGTCATCTGGTTAAAGAGATCGATGCCATGGGAGGCTTGATGGCGCGTGCCGTCGATCAGGCAGGTATACAGTTTAGGATACTAAACAGCAGTAAAGGTCCGGCAGTCAGAGCAACGCGCGCACAGGCGGATCGCGTGCTCTATCGTCAAGCGGTTCGCACCGCACTGGAGAATCAGCCAAACCTAACGATCTTCCAACAGGCTGTTGACGATCTGATCGTGGAAAACGATCGCGTCGTCGGTGCTGTTACCCAGATGGGACTAAAATTCCGTGCAAAAGCCGTGGTGTTAACGGTAGGCACTTTCCTTGATGGCAAAATTCATATCGGGCTGGATAACTACAGCGGTGGCCGTGCAGGCGACCCGCCTTCTATTCCACTCGCACGTCGCCTGCGTGAACTGCCTCTGCGCGTTAACCGCCTGAAAACCGGTACGCCGCCACGTATTGACGCCAGAACGATTGATTTTAGCGTGCTGGCTCAACAGCACGGTGACAACCCAATGCCAGTTTTCTCGTTCCTGGGTAATGCGAGTCAGCATCCGGCGCAAATGCCGTGCTACATCACGCATACCAATGAGAAGACCCACGATGTGATCCGTAATAATCTGGATCGTAGCCCGATGTATGCCGGGATCATCGAAGGGATCGGCCCACGCTATTGCCCGTCGATCGAAGACAAAGTCATGCGCTTTGCCGATCGGAATACGCATCAGATCTTTCTTGAACCGGAAGGGCTGACCAGCAACGAAATTTATCCTAACGGGATCTCAACCAGTTTGCCATTTGACGTCCAGTGGCAGATTGTTCGCTCAATGGCAGGGATGGAGAATGCGCGCATTGTTCGTCCTGGCTATGCGATTGAGTACGATTTCTTCGATCCTCGCGATCTGAAACCTACGCTGGAAAACAAATTTGTTCATGGCCTGTTCTTCGCTGGACAGATCAACGGAACAACAGGTTATGAAGAAGCGGCCGCACAGGGTATGCTGGCTGGGCTGAATGCAGCTCGACTGGCTGCCGATAAGGAAGGCTGGTCTCCACGTCGCGATCAAGCTTATCTCGGCGTGTTGGTTGACGATCTCTGTACGCTGGGGACGAAAGAGCCTTACCGTATGTTTACCTCACGCGCTGAATATCGTCTGATGCTGCGTGAAGATAATGCCGATCTGCGTTTGACGGAAATGGGCCGTGAGCTGGGGATGGTCGACGATCATCGCTGGGCACGTTTCAACGAGAAACTCGAGAATATTGAGAAAGAGCGTCAGCGCCTGCGCGACATTCACGTTCATCCGCAATCTGAGCAATTAGATCAAGTCAACTCACTGCTGAAAACGCCGCTGTCCCGTGAAGCGAACGGTGAAGAACTGCTGCGTCGCCCGGAAGTGGATTACGTTCAGCTTACTGCGCTACCGCTGTTTGCCCCAGGATTAACCGACGAGCAGGCCGCAGAGCAGGTTGAAATTCAGGTCAAATACGAAGGGTATATTGCTCGCCAGCAGGATGAAATCGAGAAACAGCAGCGTAATGAAAATGCACTTCTGCCTGCCGATCTGGATTACAAACAGGTGAGCGGGTTGTCCAATGAGGTGATTGCCAAGCTGAACGATCATAAACCTTCGTCGATCGGTCAGGCTTCACGGATTTCTGGCATCACGCCTGCGGCGATCTCCATTCTGCTGATCTGGCTTAAAAAACAGGGGCTGCTGCGCCGTAGCGCCTGATTTAAGGTAAACTTATCCCCTAAATAGCCGGTTCTCCGGCTATTTTTATTATTAACTTCATACTTTTCATCGGGATCTTATTGTGCGCAACACACTCGATAATCTGCTAAACGCGGCTGGTATTGTGATTTCAGATAAGCAAAAAAATCTTCTGATACAGTATGTTGATATGCTGAATAAGTGGAACAAAGCTTACAACCTGACGTCAGTACGCGATCCGCAGCAAATGCTTGTCCGCCATATCATGGACAGTATCGTGGTTGAGCCACATTTACACGGACAGCGTTTTATCGATGTGGGTACCGGACCTGGATTGCCGGGAATTCCATTGGCGATTGTTCGCCCTGATTCGCATTTCACTTTGCTGGATAGCCTGGGTAAGCGTGTGCGCTTCCTGCGTCAGGTTCAGCATGAGCTACAGCTTGAAAACATCACGCCAGTTCAGAGTCGCGTTGAGGCGTTTCCAGCAGAGCCGCCTTTTGATGGGGTGATCAGTCGGGCATTTGCCTCTTTGCAGGACATGATTAGCTGGTGCAGCCATCTTCCGGCCAGACCGACAGGGCGGTTTTATGCTCTAAAAGGCGTACTTCCAGAGGATGAATTGTCATCCTTGCCACAAGATGTCCTATTAGATCAGGTTGTTCGCTTATCCGTTCCCGATCTGGAAGGTGAGCGCCATTTGGTCGTGCTTAAACCAAACTAATTTTGTTTTTTATCAAAAAAATTATAACTAAATATTGCATGTCAGGATGCCACTTCGTCTATCGGTGGCATTGTTCCAGAACGCATAGCGATCACTGAAATTTTACATCTTCTTTCTTTCAGTGTTGTCCTTTTGCTTTCGCACTGAATAATAACGAGTGAAAATAAATCATCGGCATCAAAATTTAGTTATTTTTGTGTTAATTGAGTAAAAAAACGATATCAATAATGTCAATAGGTGGTTGAAACGTTGTTTATTGCGATTTTTGGATAGGGTTTTTATTAACTTATTGAAAATAATTAAAATAAATACGTTTTATTGATAAGGACAAAAAAAGACACATCCTGTTGTAAATATTCGTAAGCCCTTTTATGTGAGTCATATCACAGATTAGAGACCTTTAGAAATTAATGACACCAGACATGAGTCGTGAGGATTGTTAGTAAAAACGGGGCTTCAGAAAGAAATTTAAATAATTGTTCACCTTTTCGCTACTTATCGATTGAATTCGCAGGTATGACCCGTATAATTTGCTCGTTTTTTGCTGCTTGACTCAGTGGTGTAAAGGCAGTTTTATACGTCATTCGGTATACCTCTGAAAAGGTACGGAGAGAGCAAACGTCATGCCTGTATCCCTTTACAGCGGAAAAGTAGCCTTAAGGCTGCTGTTGTTACAGTTAGTGACTTTTGCTTTGTTGAGTGCTGCTTTCAGCCTCAATAGCGTCAACGCTGCTGCTTCTGCATTAGGCGGAGGATTGGCAGCCTGGTTACCGAATGTGTTGTTTGTGTTGTTTGCCTTACGTCATCAGTCACACAAGCCTGCTGATGGGCGTGTGGCCTGGTCATTCGCGATTGGCGAGGCGCTTAAGGTATTTATCACCATTGCACTGTTAGTGGTGGCGTTAGGCGTGTTTAAAGCGGCATTCTTTCCGCTTGGCCTGACTTATTTATCGGTGCTGGTTATGCAGATCGTGGCACCGGCCGTAATTAATCGTTGCCGTAATTAACAACAAAAGGGTAAGAGACATCATGGCTGCTGGAGAAATCTCTACTCCGCAAGAGTATATCGGTCACCACTTGCAGCATTTGCAGGTCGGGACGGGTTTTTGGGCGATCAACGTCGATTCGATGTTTTTCTCCATCGCTCTTGGGGTCCTCTTTCTGGTTATCTTTCACCGCGTAGCGAAACGTGCGACCAGCGGTGTGCCAGGTAAGCTGCAAACGGCTGTCGAGCTGATTATCGGTTTCGTTGATGGCACCGTGCGCGATATGTTCCATGGCAAAAGCAAACTGATTGCTCCTCTGGCGCTGACCATTTTCGTCTGGGTTTTCCTGATGAACCTGATGGACCTGCTGCCTATCGATCTGTTGCCGCAAGCCTGGGCGGGCATTTACAGCCTGCTGGGATACGATCCGGCGCATGCTTATCTGCGTGCTGTGCCGACGGCAGACGTGAACATCACGCTGTCGATGGCGCTTGGGGTGTTTATTCTGGTTCTGTTCTACAGCATCAAAATGAAGGGTCTCGGTGGTTTTGTTAAAGAACTGACCATGCAGCCGTTCAACCATCCAGTATTTATTCCTATCAACCTGATTCTTGAAGGTGTCAGCCTGCTGTCCAAACCTATTTCTTTAGGCTTGCGACTGTTTGGCAATATGTATGCGGGTGAGTTGATCTTCATCCTGATTGCCGGTCTGTTGCCGTGGTGGTCACAATGGCTGTTAAATGTGCCTTGGGCTATTTTCCACATTTTGATTATTACGCTTCAGGCTTTTATTTTCATGGTTCTGACGGTTGTTTATCTCTCGATGGCATCTGAAGAGCATTGATTTTCTTTCAACAAATAACGTTTTTAACTGAAACAAACTGGAGACTGTCATGGAAAACCTGAGTGTGGATCTGCTGTACATGGCTGCCGCGTTAATGATGGGTTTGGCGGCAATCGGTGCTGCGATCGGTATCGGCATTCTGGGTGGTAAATTCTTGGAAGGTGCTGCTCGTCAGCCTGACCTGATTCCTTTACTGCGTACACAGTTCTTTATCGTCATGGGTCTGGTTGACGCCATCCCGATGATCGCTGTTGGTCTGGGGCTGTATGTGATGTTTGCGGTGGCCTAAGCAGAATGTTTTCTGCTGAGGTTAAAACATCAACTTATTTAACTTTGAAAGAGGCATTGTGCTGTGAATATTAATGCAACAATCCTCGGCCAGGCCATTGCGTTCGTCCTGTTTGTCTGGTTCTGCATGAAGTATGTATGGCCGCCGATGATGGCAGCCATCGAGAAACGTCAAAAAGAAATTGCTGACGGTCTGGCTTCTGCTGAACGTGCCAAAAAAGATTTGAACTTGGCTCAGGCCAATGCGACAGATCAACTGAAGAAAGCCAAAGCGGATGCTCAGGTTATCATCGAGCAGGCGAACAAACGCCGTGCTCAGATCCTGGATGAGGCGAAAGCTGAAGCGGAAGCTGAACGTAACAAGATTGTGGCGCAGGCGCAGGCTGAAATCGAAGCCGAACGTAAACGTGCTCGTGAAGAGCTGCGTAAGCAAGTTGCCGTATTGGCGATTGCCGGTGCCGAGAAAATTATTGAACGTTCCGTGGATGAAGCTGCTAACAGCGACATCGTTGATAAACTGGTCGCTGAACTGTAAGGAGGGAGGGGCTGATGTCTGAATTTGTCACGGTAGCTCGCCCCTACGCCAAAGCAGCTTTTGACTTTGCGGTTGAGAATCAGGCCTTGGATCGCTGGCAGAACATGCTGGCATTTTCGGCCGAAGTAGCGCGCAATGAGCAGATTGCCGAGTTGCTTTCTGGTGCGGTTGCACCGATTGAGCTGGCGAAAACATTTATTGCCGTTTGTGGTGATCAACTTGATGAAGCCGGTCAGAACCTGATTAAGGTGATGGCCGAGAACGGACGTTTACCGGTGCTTCCTGAAGTACTGGAACAATTTATTCAACTGCGGGCAGCACTGGAATCGACGGTTGACGTCGATGTGATTTCTGCCAGCACGTTGAGTGAGCAGCAGCTGTCGAAGATCGCTGCCGCTATGGAAAAACGTCTGTCACGCAAAGTGAAGCTGAATTGCAAAATTGATAAGTCTGTCATGGCCGGCGTGGTTATCCGCGCGGGCGATATGGTGATAGATGGCAGCATTCGCGGTCGTCTGGAACGTCTGGCAGACGTCTTGCAGTCTTAAGGGGACTGGAGCATGCAACTGAATTCCACCGAAATCAGCGAACTGATCAAGCAGCGCATTGCTCAGTTCAATGTGGTGAGCGAAGCTCACAATGAAGGTACTATTGTTTCCGTCAGCGACGGAATCATCCGCGTCCACGGTCTGGCAGACGTGATGCAGGGAGAGATGATCTCTCTGCCGGGTAACCGTTATGCGATCGCATTGAACCTGGAGCGCGACTCTGTTGGTGCGGTAGTTATGGGGCCGTATGCGGATCTGGCCGAAGGCATGAAAGTCAAATGCACCGGCCGTATTCTTGAAGTTCCAGTTGGTCGCGGCCTGCTGGGTCGTGTGGTCAACACGCTGGGCGCACCGATTGACGGCAAAGGCGCACTGGATCACGACGGTTTCTCTGCGGTTGAAGCGATTGCGCCTGGCGTTATCGAACGTCAGTCCGTTGATGAGCCGGTACAAACGGGCTATAAGTCCGTTGACGCCATGATTCCAATCGGTCGTGGTCAGCGTGAGCTGATTATCGGTGACCGTCAGACGGGTAAAACCGCACTGGCCATCGACGCCATCATCAACCAGCGTGATTCCGGCATCAAATGTGTGTACGTCGCTATCGGCCAGAAAGCTTCCACGATTTCTAACGTGGTACGTAAACTGGAAGAGCACGGCGCACTGGAAAACACCATTGTTGTTGTTGCTACCGCGTCTGAATCTGCTGCTCTGCAATATCTGGCACCGTATGCCGGCTGTGCGATGGGCGAGTACTTCCGTGACCGCGGTGAAGATGCGCTGATTATTTATGATGACCTGTCTAAACAGGCCGTTGCTTATCGTCAGATTTCTCTGCTGCTCCGTCGTCCGCCAGGTCGTGAAGCTTATCCTGGTGACGTTTTCTATCTCCACTCCCGTTTGCTGGAGCGTGCATCGCGTGTTAACGCCGATTACGTTGAAGCATTCACCAAGGGTGAAGTGAAAGGGAAAACCGGTTCGTTGACCGCTCTGCCGATCATCGAAACGCAAGCGGGTGACGTTTCTGCGTTCGTTCCGACCAACGTAATTTCTATTACCGATGGTCAGATCTTCCTGGAATCCAACTTGTTTAACGCCGGTATTCGTCCTGCGGTTAACCCAGGGATCTCCGTATCCCGTGTGGGTGGTGCAGCACAGACCAAGATCATGAAGAAACTGTCCGGTGGTATTCGTACCGCACTGGCACAGTACCGTGAACTGGCAGCATTCTCTCAGTTTGCTTCCGATCTTGATGATGCAACCCGTAAGCAGTTGAGCCACGGTCAGAAAGTGACCGAGCTGTTGAAGCAGAAACAGTATGCGCCGATGTCTGTCGCACAGCAGTCTCTGGTTCTGTTTGCGGCGGAACGTGGTTATCTGGAAGATGTTGAGCTGTCGAAAGTCGGTAGCTTTGAAGCGGCTCTGTTGGCTTACGCTGACCGTGAGCATGGCGAACTTCTGCAACAAATCGACCAGACTGGCGCTTATAACGATGAGATCGAGGGCAAGTTTAAAGGCATCCTCGATACTTTTAAGGCAACCCAGTCCTGGTAACGCCCGGTGGCCTGCTGTAAAGCAGGCCGCAAGGCTTTGAGGAGAAGCAAAGATGGCCGGCGCAAAAGAGATACGTAGTAAGATCGCAAGCGTCCAAAATACGCAGAAGATCACCAAAGCAATGGAAATGGTCGCCGCTTCCAAAATGCGTAAATCGCAGGATCGTATGGCGGCCAGCCGTCCTTATGCGGAAACCATACGCAATGTGATTGGTCACCTTGCGTTAGGAAATCTGGAATATAAACACCCGTACCTGGAAGAACGCGACGTTAAGCGCGTTGGGTATCTGGTGGTGTCTACTGACCGTGGCCTGTGCGGTGGTTTGAACATTAACCTGTTCAAGAAACTGCTGGCTGATATGAAATCCTGGAGCGACAAAGGCGTTGAAACTGATTTAGCGCTGATTGGTTCCAAAGCGGTCTCTTTCTTCGGTTCGGTAGGCGGAAACATTGTTGCTCAGGTTACCGGTATGGGGGATAACCCTTCCGTATCAGAATTGATCGGCCCGGTTAAAGTTATGCTGCAAGCCTACGACGAAGGTCGTTTAGACAAGCTGTATATCGTCAGCAACAAGTTTATTAATACCATGTCTCAGGAACCGCTTGTTGTTCAAGTGTTACCGTTACCGCCTTCGGATGACAGTGAGTTGAAGAAGAAAGCCTGGGATTACCTGTATGAACCCGATCCTAAGTCGCTGCTGGATACCCTGCTGCGCCGTTATGTGGAATCTCAGGTTTATCAGGGCGTCGTAGAAAATCTGGCTAGTGAGCAGGCCGCGCGAATGGTTGCGATGAAAGCCGCGACTGATAACGGCGGTAGCCTGATCAAAGAGCTGCAGTTGGTATACAACAAAGCTCGTCAGGCCAGCATCACCCAGGAACTCACCGAAATCGTCGGGGGAGCCTCCGCGGTTTAAAGCAGGTTTACGAATTACGTATTGTCGAATTACGTAGAGGATTCAAGATGGCTACTGGAAAGATTATCCAGGTAATCGGCGCCGTGGTGGACGTCGAGTTCCCGCAAGATGCCGTACCGAAGGTGTACGATGCGCTTGAGGTAGAGAACGGCGCTGAAAAACTGGTGCTGGAAGTGCAGCAGCAGTTGGGCGGCGGCATTGTTCGTTGTATCGCAATGGGTTCTTCTGACGGCCTGCGTCGCGGGTTGAACGTGAATAACCTGGACCACCCGATCGAAGTACCGGTAGGTAAAGCAACGCTGGGTCGTATCATGAACGTGTTGGGTGATCCCATCGACATGAAAGGCGACATCGGCGAAGAAGAGCGTTGGGCTATCCACCGTTCAGCTCCGAGCTATGAAGAGCTGTCAAACTCACAGGAACTGCTGGAAACCGGCATCAAGGTTATCGACCTGATGTGTCCGTTTGCCAAGGGCGGTAAAGTGGGTCTGTTCGGTGGTGCGGGCGTAGGTAAAACCGTAAACATGATGGAGCTGATCCGTAACATCGCGATCGAGCACTCCGGTTACTCCGTGTTTGCAGGCGTAGGTGAGCGTACCCGTGAAGGTAACGACTTCTACCACGAAATGACCGACTCCAACGTAATCGATAAAGTATCACTGGTGTATGGCCAGATGAACGAGCCGCCGGGTAACCGTCTGCGCGTAGCATTGACCGGTCTGACCATGGCGGAAAAATTCCGTGATGAAGGCCGTGACGTACTGCTGTTCGTCGATAACATCTACCGTTATACCCTGGCCGGTACGGAAGTATCCGCACTGCTGGGTCGTATGCCTTCTGCGGTAGGTTATCAGCCGACGCTGGCGGAAGAGATGGGCGTTCTGCAAGAACGTATCACCTCAACCAAAACCGGTTCTATCACCTCCGTTCAGGCCGTTTACGTTCCTGCGGATGACTTGACTGACCCGTCACCAGCCACCACCTTTGCTCACTTGGATGCAACCGTGGTACTGAGCCGTCAGATCGCTTCTCTGGGTATCTACCCGGCCGTTGACCCGCTGGACTCCACCAGCCGTCAGTTGGATCCGCTGGTTGTTGGTCAGGAACACTATGATGTTGCTCGTGGCGTGCAGTCTATTCTGCAACGTTACCAGGAACTGAAAGACATCATCGCGATTCTGGGTATGGACGAGCTGTCTGAAGAAGACAAGCTGGTGGTATCCCGTGCGCGTAAGATTCAGCGCTTCCTGTCTCAGCCGTTCTTCGTAGCGGAAGTATTTACCGGTTCTCCGGGCAAATACGTTTCCCTGAAAGACACCATCCGTGGCTTTAAAGGGATTATGGAAGGCGAATACGACCACCTGCCAGAGCAGGCGTTCTACATGGTTGGTTCCATTGACGAAGTCGTGGAAAAAGCCAAGAAACTGTAACGCCTTGTAGGAGGGTGACATGGCTATGACTTACCATCTGGATGTCGTGAGTGCAGAACAGCAAATGTTCTCCGGTCTGGTGCAGAAGATCCAGGTAACGGGGAGCGAAGGCGAACTGGGTATTTATCCGGGACATGCCCCTCTGCTCACTGCCATTAAGCCGGGTATGATTCGTATCGTTAAGCAGCACGGTGAGGAAGAGTATATTTATCTTTCTGGCGGCGTCCTTGAGGTGCAGCCGAATATTGTCACCGTACTGTCTGATACCGCTATCCGCGGGCAGGATCTGGATGAAGCACGTGCGCTGGAAGCAAAACGCAAAGCCGAAGATCATATCCGCAATTCGCATGGCGATGTGGATTATGCTCAGGCTTCCGCAGAGTTGACTAAAGCGATTGCGAAGCTGCGTGTTATCGAGCTGACCAGAAAAGCGATGTAACAGATAAGCTTGCAATAATTGAAGGCCAGTCAGTTCACACTGACTGGCCTTTTTGCATTTAAGCCTATGTTACATATAAAAATGCCTGCTTTCGCAGGCGTTTTTGGTATGACAAAGTGCGTCGAGCGATAGTAACGGATAGATCGTAAAGACGCTGTGAATACGTCCATGTACGCTCGGCTTGCGCCATCCATGGCGCAAACGCTTTACTCTTCTATTCCGTTACTACCGTTTCCGTTCGGTAAATGGGTTTCCCACCACCTTAATTGGGATACTTGAAGCCCTTATTTTTTCTTCAGGAAGTCGCCAAGTACCAGATTGCCTTTGGCATCACGCGTAAACGTCTCTGGGATGGCTACTGAAACGAAATTATTTACGGTGATTTCCTTACCTTGCGCGTTAACCGAACGGTCGCCTTTGATGAAGTAGTTGGTGTTATCGATATTGCCGACAACTGCATCATCATATTTACCCGCTTTGGTTTTCAGCGAAACGTTGTTCTTGAACACGCCCTGTTTTTCCGGGCCAGAGTAAGGGCTTGGGCGGAAAATGAAGTTAAAGCGTTCGTTATCTAACGCGATGTTGTTTTCAACGATCAAGGCACCAGGGTTGAAGTTGTCAGTGAAACCATCAAGTTTGTTACCCACAGCAATGCTGTTTTTAACCTGATGCGCCACCGGCTGACCTTCACCACCCATTTTGAAACCGTTGCTGGTGTTGTTCATGGCAATTGAATTCTCGATCACCACAACGCCGTTTGCGCCGTCTTCAATTTTGTTAAACAGGTCGAAGCCGTCATCAATGTTGTTGTGTGAGAATGCGCCGCGAATCATGTTGCCTTCACCCACACGCATTTTCACCGCGAAACCATCAGCGTTAATTTTGCCTGGGTCCTGATTGCTGTGAGATTCTGAATTCAGGATCAGGTTGTGGCTGGCCCACAGTGGTCTACCCACATCGGCCGTCGAAGTTACCTGAATTCCGGTATCGTCAGCGTGGTGCGCCAGAACGCGTTCGATGGTGTTGTAACTCCCCTCGATACGGAACGGTTTCTCGGTGATTTCAATCCCTTTAACATGCCAATGGCTCGCTTTCAGCTGTAGGCCATGAATCACAGCTTTATTGCCGACAGCAAACAGGTTCTTGACGGTTTTTTGCTGGCCGCTGGCGCTGACAGGGATTTCAGTTGCGCTGTAATCACCATCGTTGAGCCAGATTGTGCCACCAGCTGGCAGAGCGGCGACGGCGCTGGCTAAATCGATCGGTGCATTTTTACTGCCGTCATTGCTGGCTGCACCCTGTGGCGAAACATACAGATTTTTAGCGTCTGCGTAGGCCACTCTTTCAACCTTGAACGTGCTCTCTTTTACTGCTTTATCATCGCCTTCTGTAGGTTGGTAGGCTACCTTGAATTCAGCGCCATTACCGGCAATTTTCGCTGGCAGAGATAAGGTTTCTCCCGCTTTTACCTGCTTCGCTTCACCCAGAGGTTGACCGTTTTGCGACACCGCGATCGTGCCAGCGTAATTGCCTCTGGCCTGAACCACATAGTGTTCGCTGGTGGTTTTAGGTGATGACATCACCTGGAGCAAAGGATCATAAGCTTTGGCTTTAAACTCCGGTGACGCTTTGGTTTGCGCTGGTGTGGTAGTCAACTGTGCATTGCTGACGGTGATTTTGGCGTTACGGGAAGCAAAGAAACCGACGTAGTAGTGGTCTTTATCCAGCTTGGTGACGACGTCCGCGCCTTTGACTTCTTTTGATACCCAGTTATCCGTGCCTTTCGGCGCATAAGAGGTAATAAAGCCGTCGTTGGTACGTTCCAGTTTCAGACGGAACGTCGGCGTTTGCTCCAGATTCACATTTTCCTGGTAGCTGGTCTTGGTAATTTTCGCACCGGCATTGCCCCACGGCTGTGTGACGCCATTACGCAAAATAGCCTGCAATTTGATTTCGGTATGAGACTTCTTATCCTGCGTCATGATGGCATTCATCACCATGTTGGATGCCGCAGGGAACTCCTCATACCCTTCTTTCAGCGGTTCCTGACGCGGCACGCCAATAATATCGCGCACCAGAATCCCCGCCCCTTCCTGAGCCGCTGGCTTGGCTCCGTTTTCTGGCCCAAACTGTTCCACGGTAATATCAGACTGAAGCGTAAAATTCACATTCGCAGGCAGCTGCGTATAGAAGAACGTCAGCCCGTCATGGGTGTTGGCAATCTTGCCGCCACGACTTTCGATCGTGATAGGTGCGGACAAATCAGCGTTATCCCCCGGTGCTAATTTCTTGCCGTTAATGGTGACGTCATTAACGCCAATTTTTTCCGGCAGAACATTAGATGAAAAGTTTACGTCTGTTGATTGACCAAAGGCGATGCCGTGCCAGACAGGGGTTGATTCTGTCGCGGCGTGTGTACTAAAACTAAAAAGTAATGCATTCGTCAACGCGACGGCTGCGAGGCGTGAAGAACGGTGTTTCCGTAATGAATCACATTTTGGTGAAGAACAACGTTTCATTGTATCTCCTTCGTTATTGAATTATTCGCCCGCGTATATTGCTATAAATGAAACGCTGTTTCTTTTGTGTGTGTCACAAATGGAAATACTTAAAAACAAAGTCTGTTTTTTATGAAACCCTGTGTCATTTCTGTTTGGGTTGAGAGTATGGTGCTTGTATCTTCTTCTCGTGAACATTCGTCGTTTTGAGCGAGATTTTCAGAAAAAACTCACCAAAAAGTATCCGCGTTACGCTGTAGTTTCGGTAAACTCTGGTTATTCATGCCGTAACAGGCTGGCCATTTTATTCTTGCGGAGCGGTGGCTCCGTACTTTCAGGATGCTTATGTCAAATAGTGCGATGAGTGTGGTGATCCTTGCTGCGGGTAAAGGAACCCGTATGTATTCCGACCTTCCCAAGGTGCTGCATAAACTGGCGGGTAAGCCGATGGTTCAGCACGTTATTGATGCTGCCATGACGACAGGCGCACAGCACGTTCATCTGGTCTATGGCCACGGCGGCGATTTGCTAAAACGTGAATTGGCCGATCCGGCGTTGAACTGGGTATTGCAGGCGGAACAGCTGGGAACCGGGCATGCGATGCAGCAAGCCGCGCCCCATTTTGCCGATGATGAAGATATCTTGATGTTGTATGGCGATGTGCCGCTAATTTCATCGCAAACGCTGGGGCGTTTACGTGAGGCTAAGCCGCAGGGCGGTATAGGTTTATTGACGGTGAAGCTGGACGATCCGACGGGCTATGGACGAATTGTGCGTGAAAACGGAGCCGTAGTCGGGATCGTCGAGCACAAAGATGCCAGCGAAGAACAGCGCCAGATTAATGAGATTAATACCGGCATTCTGATTGCGAACGGCAAGGATCTGAAGCGTTGGTTAAGCCAGTTGAATAACAACAACGCGCAGGGCGAGTTTTACATCACCGATATTATTGCGATGGCAGCGGAAGAAGGTCAGCGTGTTGAAGCGGTTCATCCTGAGCGACTGAGTGAGGTTGAAGGCGTCAATAACCGTCTGCAACTGTCGGCACTGGAGCGCGTTTATCAGCGTGAACAGGCGGATAAGTTGCTGCTGGCCGGTGTGATGCTGCTCGATCCGGCACGATTTGATCTGCGTGGCGAGCTGGCTCATGGTCGTGACGTGGTGATTGATATCAATGTTGTCGTGGAAGGCAATGTTAAGCTAGGCAACCGGGTGAAAATCGGTGCTGGCTGCGTGATCAAAAACTGCATCATTGGCGATGACTGTGAGATCAGCCCTTATTCCGTGTTGGAAGATGCCGTACTCGAAGCAGAGTGTACCGTTGGCCCATTTGCCCGCCTGCGTCCAGGCTCGGAACTGGCTGAGGGCGCGCATGTCGGCAACTTTGTCGAATTGAAAAAAGCGCGTTTAGGTAAAGGTTCAAAAGCGGGTCACCTTAGCTATTTGGGTGATGCGGATATCGGTTCCGGTGTTAATATTGGCGCGGGAACGATCACCTGTAATTATGACGGCGCAAATAAATACAAAACGATTATTGGTGACGATGTATTTGTCGGTTCGGATAGCCAACTGGTAGCACCCGTTAGCGTAGCCAGCGGTGCGACTATCGGCGCGGGAACGACGGTTACGCGCGATGTGGCAGAGAATGAGCTGGTGGTCGGTCGCGTGAAGCAACGGCATATTTCCGGCTGGCAGCGTCCGGTGAAAAAGAAATAGTCGTTGAGTCTTATACCTCCGCTTATGGCGGAGGTTGTTTTGTCCTGTGTTTTAGTCTCCCAGAGCACAGAACAAAACATAATAATCCCCAACTCTCTACAAGGCTCGGGGAACCCGGAAAAACCGGAACAATCAGGTCTAAGACATCCCAAGTGACACAATATGTCACTTTTATAGGAATACACATCGATGTGTGGAATTGTAGGCGCAGTCGCGCAACGTGATATTGCAGAAATTTTGTTGGAAGGTTTACGCCGTCTTGAGTACCGCGGCTATGACTCTGCGGGCCTGGCGGTTGTTGACAGTGAAGGAAATGTCGCCCGTTTGCGCCGTCTGGGGAAAGTGCAGGTGCTGTCTCAGGCAGCCGAAGAGCATGAACTGCACGGCGGTACTGGCATCGCCCATACCCGTTGGGCAACGCACGGCGAACCTTCTGAAGAGAACGCACACCCGCATGTTTCTGAACATATCACTATCGTTCATAACGGCATTATCGAAAACCATGAGCCGCTGCGTGAACTGATGATCGGTCGCGGCTATCGCTTTGTTTCTGAAACCGATACCGAAGTGGTTGCCCATCTGGTCCATTTTGAACAGCAGCAGAACGGCGGGACGCTGGTTGACGTCGTCAAGCGAGTGATCCCACAGCTGCGCGGTGCGTATGGCATGGTGGTGTTAGATAACCGCGACCCAAGCGTATTGGTTGCCGCTCGTTCTGGTAGCCCGCTGGTAATTGGTCGCGGTGTCGGAGAGAACTTCATTGCCTCCGATCAGCTAGCGCTGCTGCCTGTGACGCGCCGCTTCATGTTCCTGGAAGAAGGCGATATTGCGGAAATTACCCGCCGTGATGTGCGCGTGTTTGATAAATCCGGCCAGCTTGCCGTACGCGAAGAAATTGAATCAAAAGTGAATTACGATGCTGGTGATAAAGGCGCGTATCGTCACTACATGCAGAAAGAGATCTACGAACAGCCGATGGCGATTAAGAACACCCTTGAAGGGCGTTTCAGCCACGGCGAGATCAATCTGTCTGAATTAGGCCCGAAAGCGGATGAGCTGCTGGCTAAGGTTGAACACGTTCAGATTATTGCCTGCGGTACGTCCTACAACTCCGGTATGGTTTCCCGTTACTGGTTTGAAGCACTAGCTGGTATTCCGTGCGATGTGGAAATCGCCTCTGAATTCCGCTACCGCAAACCTGCCGTGCGTAAGAACAGCCTGATGATTACCCTGTCTCAGTCCGGTGAAACAGCGGATACGTTGGCAGCGTTGCGCTTGTCTAAAGAACTGGGCTATCTGGGGTCGCTGGCTATCTGTAACGTGGCGGGTTCCTCGCTGGTGCGTGAATCCGATCTGGCGCTGATGACCAAAGCGGGCGTAGAGATTGGCGTGGCCTCGACTAAAGCCTTCACCACTCAGCTTACCGTTCTGCTGATGCTGGTGGCGCGTGTTGGTCGCCTGCGCGGTATGGATGCGCAGATTGAGCATGACATCGTTCATGGTTTGCAGGCGCTGCCAGCGCGTATTGAGCAAATGCTGTCTCAGGACAAGCTCATCGAATCTCTGGCGGAAGGTTTCTCTGACAAGCACCATGCGCTGTTCCTCGGCCGTGGCGATCAGTACCCGATCGCGATGGAAGGTGCGCTGAAGTTGAAAGAGATCTCTTACATCCACGCGGAAGCCTATGCGGCAGGTGAGCTGAAACACGGCCCGCTGGCGCTGATCGATGCGGATATGCCGGTTGTGGTGGTGGCACCGAACAACGAACTGTTGGAAAAATTGAAATCCAACATTGAAGAAGTGCGGGCACGCGGCGGTGAGCTGTATGTCTTCGCTGACGAAGATGCCGGTTTCACCAGCAGCGAAAATATGAAGATTATTCCACTGCCGCATATCGAAGAAGTGATTGCGCCAATCTTCTATACGGTGCCGTTGCAGCTGCTGTCTTATCACGTCGCGCTGATTAAAGGCACCGATGTCGATCAGCCACGTAACCTGGCGAAATCCGTTACGGTAGAGTAACTCTCCGGTATTTTATGGGTTATTACTGTCCGCCTTATATTGCAAAGCATAAGGCGGATTTTTTATATCCATTTTTTAATTGTGATTATTGTTCTGCTTCACAGTCCAGCGAACTATTTGATAAAAACCTGAATCTCTAAATCATGTTTCTTTTGTCAAGTTATCTTTGTTTTGTGTAAAATAGTTTTAATGATGCATTAATTTTACACCTTGCATCAGCAACGTGTTTTTTGGCAGTACTGTATTTCTCTATGGATAGGAACTTTATGAAAAAGCAGCTTATTTTTTCGGGATTGGTCTGTGTTTTAGCGTTGGCTGGTTGTGCTCGTACAGCGCCAGTTGCCAACGTTACGAAACCTATTGCGGTACAAGTGACAACCGATCAGGTAAAAATCGCCATCCTTCAGGCTGGTTTGGAGCGTAAGTGGGTAATGACACCCGTTTCTCCAGGGGTGATTAATGGTCATCTTAGCCAGCGTGACCATGTTGCTGATATCCGCATTACCTATTCACAGACAAGCTATTCTATTAATTACGTCGACAGTAAAAACCTCAAAGCAAAAAATGGTGAAATCCATAACAGTTATAACCGTTGGATAAGTAACCTCGATCGTGATATTCAGTTAAAACTCGCCAGCCAACAGATTAAATAATTTTAATAGTCGGATATCTTCATTGCTATCCGACTCTATTTTTCATTGTTCTTTCTGATCGTTTTTGTCCGACCTCAAGGGAAAATTCAGTGTATTACGGATATGACAAAGATAATGTCAGCGCGCTGGATGCTATTACCGAAGCGCAACGAATTGCGTTTGCTCCCATGCTATTTCAGGCCGCTATCAATCTGCGTAATCACGGTATTTTAGATTTTCTGGATAAGCGTGGTCATCAGGGAGCAAATCTTGATGACATTGTTGCCACTACCTCATTAAATCGTTACGCCGTTGAACTACTGCTCGATGTTGGGCTGAGTGGCCGCATTATCATTCAGAAAGAGGAAACCTACGCGCTGGCTAAAATTGGTCATTATCTGCTCCATGACCGCATGACGCGCGTCAACATGGATTTTACACAGGATGTTTGTTATCAGGGGATGTTTTACCTTGATGAGGCGTTGTCAAAAAATGAACCTTCTGGATTAAAAGTCTTTGGTGAATGGCCGACAATATATCCAGCGTTAAGCCAGCTCCCGCCTCAGGCAAAGTCGAGTTGGTTTGCATTCGATCATTTCTATTCCGATGCCGCATTTGAGGCTGTCTTGCCGCATGTATTCCAGCTCAAGCCAAAAAATCTCTACGATGTTGGCGGGAATACCGGTAAATGGGCGATGCGCTGCTATGACTACGATCGTGATGTGAACATGACGATTTTGGATTTGCCGGAGCAAATTGCGCTGGCGACAGAAAATATTGCAGAAGCAGGGAAATCTGATCGTATTCAGGGCTGTGCAGTTGATATGCTCTCCGATTGCCCATTGCCAGGTGAAGCGGATATATGGTGGATGAGCCAGTTCCTCGACTGTTTCAGCGAAGAACACATCGTGGCTATCCTGTGTAAAATCGCTGGTGTGATGAAGCCGGATGCCAGAGTCTGTATTTTGGAGATTTTTTGGGATCGTCAGCGGTGGGAGGCGGGCGCTTTTAGCCTGAATGTCTCTTCGCTCTACTTTACCTGTCTTGCTAATGGTACTAGCCGTTTCTATGCGGCCAAACGATTTTTACCCTTATTAGATCAGGCCGGATTTATCGTTGAAAATCAAATCGACAATATTGGCGTTGGTCACACGCTGCTGATCTGTAAAAAGCGATAATAAATAGCGGACGTAAACGGGAAATTGCAGCGATATAGCTGGAAGAAGGCAGTATGAGATTAGCATTTTCAATCATTGATTGGCAGGCCAGCGCGCCGGGCCTCAGCAGCGCGGACGATTGGCTGAATTGGTCGCGGGTGTCCGCTGCGATCAACGCCGAGCAACCTTTGGATAAATGTCGACATTTACCGATGATGATGGCTCGTCGCCTTAATCAAGGGAGCCGTTTGGCGGTCGATAGCGGGTTAGCGTTACTGCGTCGCCAGTCGGTGGATGCCATTGTCTTCACCTCGCGCCACGGCGAGCTGGAACGCAACCTGAGTATCCTGAAGGCGCTGTCAGAAAATGAGAATATTTCTCCTACTGATTTTGCGATGTCGGTACACAATGCGGCAGTAGGAAGCCTGACTATTACGGCGAAAGCCCCGCTGGTTTCTACGTCGATTGCCGCAGGGATGGATTCTTTCCAGCAAGGCCTTATTGAAGCGAAGGCGTTACAGGCTGCGGGATACCGCAATATTCTATTGGTTGATTTTGATGGCGCGATCCCTGATTTCTACCACCCACATGTTTCGGCAGAGATGCCTCGTTACCCCTACGCCGTCGCCCTATTGTTAGGGGATGGTGATGACATGGTGTGTGAATCGCGACCTCAGACGCAATCTCACAGCAGCGATTCACCACAAAGCCTGTTGTTCTTGCAGGATTTTCTTGCTGATAAGCCGAGTTTTTCCCTACCAGGTGAACGCGTTGACTGGGCGTGGGAGAGAAAGGATGTCTGAGTCATCGCTGGTGCTTCGTTCTTCTGCTCGTCTGAATCGTTTGTGGCGATTAATGATGACCAGCGTGTGTTTTGCCATGTTTGGCGTTGGCGGTTTACTGCTTTCTCTGGTGTGGTTCAATGTGTTGTTACTGATTCAGCGTGATACTACTCGCCGCCGCCAACTGGCTCGTCGCAGCATTTCCGCCAGCTTCCGATTTTTTTTATGCAGTGCCCGCAGATTAGGGGTGCTGGATTACCGCATTGACGGTATCGAAACCTTACAGCGCGATCGCAGCTGTTTGATTGTCGCCAATCACCCGACGTTAATTGACTATGTTTTGCTGGCATCCGTCATGCCAGATGCCGACTGTCTGGTTAAGGCTGATTTACAGAAAAACCTGTTTTTCCGCGGCGTCATTCGTGCTGCGGATTACCTGCTTAACAGCCAGTCTGATGCGCTATTGCCGGACTGTCAGCGACGGCTTGATAACGGTGATGCGATCATTATTTTTCCTGAAGGCACACGTACGCGTTATGGCGAACCCCTGGTTCTGCAACGCGGTGCCGCAAATATTGCGGTGCGTTGCGGATGTGATTTACGGGTTGTACATATTCGCTGTAGTCAAAAAACATTGGGAAAACAAAGTCGCTGGTATCACATTCCGTCTGAAAAACCGTGTTTCACAGTGAGCGTACGTGAACGCATTAATAACGACACTTTTATGGCGCCTGAAGAGGCGCGATCCTTGGCGGCTCGCCGTTTGAATCGCCTTTTGCAGCAATCTTTAACACCAGAAAGCTGATCACCATTTGGAAATACGTATGGAAAATCTGTTTGTTGAAATCAAAGAGATGATTATCGACTCTCTTAATCTTGAAGATATCAGCGTTGATGAAATAGAAACGGACGCCCCGCTTTTTGGCGAAGGCCTGGGTCTGGATTCTATCGATGCGCTTGAGCTGGGATTAGCGGTAAAAAACCGTTATGGCGTCGTGCTTTCTGCGGAAAGTGAAGAGGTACGCCAACACTTCTTTTCCGTTGCAACCCTTGCAGCTTTTATCAACACTCAGCGCGCCGTGAGTGCCTGATAGTAAAATAAAATGAGTTGATGATGGATAAAAACGAAATTTATCAGGAAATTACAGGCTTACTGGTCAAGCTGTTTGAACTGGATGCTGATGATATCAAACCTGAATCCCGCCTCTATGAAGATCTTGAGCTAGATAGCATTGATGCGGTGGATATGGTGGTTCACCTGCAAAAACGCATCGGGCGAAAAATATCGCCGGAAATTTTTAAATCTGTGCGTACCGTGCAGGACGTGGTTGATGCGGTAGAAAGCCTGCTCCGTGAAGGTTGATGAGTTCGCCAAGTGATGCGTGTGCTGATAAGTAGTCTGAACATCTTAATGACGCTCGCCTGGCCTTTTCTGGCCTGGTTTAGCATCACACACCCTGAGCATCGCTGGCTACTCGCGGTATTGGCGCTGATGTTTGTTCTTCGTTTCGCTACGTTGCGTGATGCAAACAATGCATTTAAAGGGACGGCGCTATGGCTGGCTGCGGCTGGGGTTGCGCTTTCCGTTGCCAGTTTATTACTGCGCGATGGCGGTTGGCTGCTGTGGTATCCCGTTGCGGTAAATAGCGTCATGTTGATGCTGTTTGGTGGCTCGCTCTATAGCGGCATGCCGCTTGTTGAGCGCCTTGCCCGCCTTCGGGAACCGGAACTCCCTGCTCAGGCTATTTCCTATACGCGTCGCGTGACGAAAGTCTGGTGTTGGTTCTTTATTTTTAACGGCAGTATCGCCGTGCTGACCTGTCTTGTCGGCAATCTTCATTGGTGGACGTTATGGAACGGCGTGATCAGCTATGTGCTTATGGGGTTGTTGATGGGGGGAGAGTGGTTGATACGCCAGCGTCTGAGGAAGCGCGTATGAACGGGTCGACTGTCCGCGCCGTCAAGGACTGGCTGGCGGGACATGATTCCCCTCAGCGCATTGTTGCCAGTAATGGTGCCAGTACGTTCACGCTGGGGTCGTTGAAAGCACAGGTAGTTGCACTTTGTCAGCAGCTAAGCCTGCGACATGAGACGCGCTGGGCGCTGTGTTTTGAAGACAGCTACCGCTTCACTATCGGGCTTTTGGCTGCTCTGCATGCGGGAAAAACCCCGGTCATCCCCGGCCACTGTCGCCAATCCGTATTAGAAGAACAGGCGGATGAGTTTGACGGAGTGTTGACTGATGTGTCCCTGCATCTGGATTGTCCGGTGTTTGCTCTGACGGCAGAGATGGAGAGCGTCGCGGATGACGTGCTGCCCACCATACCGGATGATGCCTGCGTTGTGTTATTCACGTCAGGTTCCACCGGCAAGCCTCGTCAGATTGTTAAACCGGTACGCTGTCTGGATGAAGAGTCACGTTGGCTGGCGGATCGCTGGGGCTCACGTTTACAAGGCTGCGATGTGATCGCTTCCGTTACCCACCAGCACTTATATGGCCTGACGTTTCGTGTCTGGCTGCCGATGGCGCTGGGGCTGCGCTTTGACAGCCGCCAACTGCTTTATACCGAACAGCTTACTTCACAACATCGCCAGCGGCGTTACGTGTTTATCAGTAGTCCGGCATTCCTACGTCGCATCGATCGTGCGCTCCCAGCTCTTTCGTGTTCGTTGATCGTTTCTGCGGGGGGAACCTTGCCCTGGCTGCATGCTGAGGCGGCAGCAGCGTGGTTTAGGCAGCCGATCAATGAGATATACGGCAGTACAGAAACGGGCGTTTTAGCATGGCGCTCGCGTGAGACGGATACCGTGCCGTGGCAGCTGTTCCCCGGCGTGTCACTGCGGCGCGATGAACAAGATAATTGGTGGGCGCAGTCGGCGCTGATTCCACATGCTCTGGGGCACAAGCTGGATGATCGACTGGCGTTTGATGACGCGGGGCATTTTCAGCTGTGTGGTCGACATGACCGCGTAGTGAAGATCGAAGATAAACGTATTTCGTTAAGTGAGATAGAACGGCGTTTACTCGATCTGCCCGACATTGCTGATGTGGTTGCGCTCCAGGTGACGCGCCCGGAGCGGAGCGGCATTGGCGTGGTGCTGGTGTTGACTACTCCCGATAAGGCCGATGACTTACCGAATTTGAAACGCCAATGGCGGCATGAATTGCAAAAATGGCTGGAGCCGTTAGCGATGCCGCGTTTCTGGCGCATCGTCGACGTTATTCCCCACAACAGCCAGAGTAAACGTGCCTGGCCGCAGATACAGGAATTGTTTCATGTTGCCCGTTGAGCTTGCCCGGCACGATGTAAAAAAGACGGATGAAACGTCTCAGGTTGAATTGATGCTACAGGCTGAGCCTGAACTGTTCTGGTTCAAGGGACACTTTACGGGTCAGCCGTTGTTGCCGGGCGTGGCACAGCTGGATTGGGTCATGCATTACGCAACGACGGTGCTGGCGCAAGGATGGACGTTTTTGTCCATCGAGAACATTAAATTCCAGCAGCCGATTTTGCCCGGCAAAACCCTGCGTCTGGTGCTGACCTGGAATGCCGGAAAGCAACAGCTGACTTTTAGCTACACCATTCTGGATGGCGAGACTGAGCGCACGGCCAGCAGCGGGAAAATAAAGCTCACGCCGATGAGGGAAGCTAGCTCATGTCAGTAAATGGCGCATTCTCGCCCTGCGTGGTGATCCCTTGTTATAACCACGGTGCCATGATGGCATCGGTGCTGGCGCGTTTGGCACC
The DNA here is from genome assembly GCF_016950255.1 of Pectobacterium brasiliense. Lineage (NCBI taxonomy): Bacteria > Pseudomonadati > Pseudomonadota > Gammaproteobacteria > Enterobacterales > Pectobacteriaceae > Pectobacterium > Pectobacterium brasiliense. Next base: position 3,058,019 of record NZ_JACGFN010000001.1, read on the forward strand.
GTTAGCGCTGCCCGTTTTTATTGTTGATGATGGAAGCGATGCGGCAACGCAACACGTTCTCACGCAGCTGGCCGCGGAAAATGACGGTGTGACGCTGATTCGGTTGGCGCACAACAGCGGTAAAGGTGCGGCGGTGATTCGTGGTCTCGAAGCCGCAGCGCAGGCTGGCTTTAGCCATGCTTTACAGGTTGATGCCGACGGGCAGCATCAGATTGAGGATGCACCGCTTTTGTTAGATGAGGCTAAAACGCACCCGCATTGTCTGATTTCCGGGCGACCGCGTTACGATGCCTCTGTACCGAAATCACGCCTTTACGGGCGCTATGTCACCCATGTTTGGGTCTGGATTGAAACGCTATCCCTCTCCATCAAGGACAGCATGTGCGGCTTCCGTGTCTATCCGGTTGCTGCCACGGTCTCGCTTCTCTCCCGAAAGTCTCTCGGTCGCCGTATGGATTTTGATACGGAAATTATGGTGCGTCTGTATTGGGCGGGAACGCCCAGCCGCTTTATTGAAACGGCGGTGACGTATCCAGAAAACGGCCTGTCTCATTTTGATGCGCTGCACGATAACCTGCGAATTTCCTGGATGCATACCCGCCTGTTTTTCGGCATGCTTCCGCGCATTCCCGTGCTGCTAATGCGGCAACGTCAGCAACACTGGGCTGGCGTGTCTGAACGCAAAGGGCTGCTCGGTATGCGGTTCATGCTGGCGGTCTATCAGCGGTTAGGTCGCGGGGTATTTACGCTGTTTCTCTGGCCTGTGATTGCGTTTTACTGGCTGACGGGCCGTACCGCGCGTCAGGCGTCTCAGTCATGGCTACGGCAAGTCGGGGATTATGCGCGTCAGCACGGTATTCCGCTGCCTAAACCGCTTAACAGCTATCACCATTTTCTCCGTTTTGGTCAGGCGATGCTGGATAAAATCGCCAGCTGGCGTGGCGATCTACACTGGGGCCGCGATATTGATTTTGCCCCCGGCGCGCGCGAAACCATTGAACACAGCAGACAAAAAGGGCAGCTGATTCTGGCTTCACACCTCGGTGATATTGAGGTGTGCCGGGCGCTTGCGCAGAAGGTGAGCGGGCTGGTGATAAACGCGCTGGTGTTTACTGAAAACTCCCAGCGTTTTAAGCAGGTGCTGGAAGAGATTGCCCCGCAGGCCGGTGTGAACCTGATCCCCGTCAGCGACATCGGGCCGGATACCGCCATCATGCTGCAAGAAAAGCTGGATGCCGGTGAATGGGTGGCGATTGTCGGCGATCGCACGGCGGTCAATCGTCAGCGCGGCGGTGTGCGACGTGTGGTGTGGAGCCCGTTTTTGGGAAAAGAAGCGCCTTTTCCCCAAGGGCCTTTTATTCTGGCGGCGGCGCTGCGTTGCCCCGTACTGCTGATGTTTGTCATTCGCGAGCAGAAAAAGCTGCGCGTCTACTGTGAATCCTTTGCTGAGAGCATTGCGTTACCGCGTCCAACCCGACAGCAGGCCTTACAGCAGGTCGTCGATCGCTACGCCGAACGGCTGGCGCACTATGCGCTGAAATCCCCGCTCGACTGGTTTAATTTTTTTGATTTCTGGAGCCTGCCTGATGATGACGGCCAGGCTGCTGGGAAAAAGGAGTAAGGGTGCTAAACGATTCTCGCTTAAGCCATGAAGTTGAACTAACGGTGTCTTTCCATGACTGCGACCCGATGGGCGTGGTGTGGCATGGTAACTATTTTCGTTTTTTCGAAGTGGCGCGTGAGGCGCTGCTGAGCAAATTTAACTATGGCTATCGCGAAATGCAGGCCTCTGGCTATGTGTGGCCTGTGGTCGATACGCGGGTGAAATACCGTGCGGCGCTGACTTACGAGCAGCGTATACGCATTCGCGCCACTATCGAGGAAGTCGAGAATCGTTTGCGCATCGCCTACCAGATTTTCGATGCCGAAAGCGGCCAACGTGCCACGACTGGCTATACGATTCAGGTCGCGGTACAGGAAGGATGTCGCGAGCTGAGTTTTGTTTCCCCTCCTATTTTGTTTGAGCGCCTTGGAGTGACACCATGATACGACTGATTGTCGCGGTTCTTGTGCTGTTGAGCGGTGTGGCGCAGGCCGTTACGCTGGATGATTTACAACAGCGGTTCAGTAGCCAGCCTGTTGTGCGGGCTGATTTCACCCAACTGCGTGAAATAAAAGGCATGGCAAAGCCGCTGAAATCCGGCGGACAACTGCTGATCGCGCAGGACAAAGGGCTGTGGTGGCATCAGGCCACGCCGTTTCCGTTGACGATGGTGTTGGATGAAACGCGTATGGTTCAGGTAATGAACGGGCAAGCGCCGCAGATTGTTACGGCGGAAAGCAATCCGCAGATGTTTCAGTTTAACCACCTGTTACGCGCCTTGTTTCAGGCCGATCGCCTCGTATTAGAGCAGAATTTTTCCATCGATTTTACCGATCTCGGTAAGCAGCAATGGAGACTGGTGCTGACGCCTAAAACGTCGCCGCTAGATAAACTGTTCAACACGATTACGCTGAACGGCGGTGAGTTTCTTGACGGCATTGCGCTGGATGACCGCCAAGGCGATATGACCAGAATTACGCTGAGCAATCAGCGGATCGAACCCCGGATGTTGAGCGATGATGAGCAACAGCGTTTCGTTTTCTGACGGCATTCGTCGCGCGGCGCGGGTTTGGATTGGCTGCTGTGTCGCGTTGATTGCCGCGCTGGCGCTGCTGTTGCCGAAGGCACAGATCAACAGTAGCGTATTGGCGCTGTTGCCCAAGCAGTCGATGGGCGCACTTCCTCCTGAGCTACAGCAAGGCTTTATGCAGCGCCTCGATCGGCAGATGGTGTGGATGGTGACGCCGAGTGTGCAGGCGGGGCCCGAAGTAGCGGACTGGTGGCTCAAGCATCTGCGTGCGCTTCCCGATCTACAGCAGGTTAATGGCCCGATTGATGCCGAACAGCAGCAGCGATGGGGGAAATTCGTTTTTGAACATCGCAATGGTCTGGTCGATCCCGTCACGCGTGCGCGGCTGGAGAATGGCGGCGCGGCGCAGGCCGACTGGGTGCTGGCACAGCTTTATTCCGCGTTTGCCGGCGTGAGCGGCAAGGAGTTAAATCACGACCCTTTGATGCTGGTGCGCGGATCGCAACTGGCGTTGCAGCAAAATGCCAGCCAGTTGGGGCTGTCTCAAGGCTGGTTAACGGCAAAAGATACGCAAGGCCGCACCTGGTATTTCCTGCACGGTGAGCTTAGCACTGGCTCATTTGACATGGCGCGTAACCAGCAGTTGGTTGATAAACTCGGTGTCCTTGAGCGCGATCTCAAGGCTGCATTCCCTGATGCCGAGGTGCTCACTCGTGGGACGGTACTGTTCAGCAACTACGCCAGCCAACAGGCCAGGCAGGACGTCTCTACTCTCGGCGTCGCCACCGTGGCGGGCGTTCTGCTGCTGATCTTCTTTGTGTTTCGTTCACCGCGCCCGCTGTTGCTATGTGGATTATCGGTGGGCATTGGCGCGCTGGCAGGCACGGTCTTTACCCTGCTGCTGTTCGGTGAACTGCATTTGATGACGCTGGTGATGAGCATCAGCATTGTCGGGATCTCCGCGGATTATACGCTCTATTATTTGACCGAACGGATGGTGCACGGCGGCCATGTCTCGGCGCTGGAAAGCCTGAAAAAGGTGCTGCCTGCGCTTTTGCTCGCGCTGGGTACGGCGGTGGTGGCCTACTTGATCATGGCGCTGGCTCCGTTCCCCGGTCTACAGCAACTGGCGGTGTTCGCCGCAACCGGGCTGACAGCTTCCTGTCTGACCGTGGTGTGCTGGTATCCTTTTCTGGTTAAGGGGCTTCCTGTAAGGCCCGTTCCCGCGATGGTGCTAATGGGACGCTGGCTGGCCGCGTGGCGGCGTCAGCGTGCCGTGCGTTTGGGGATCCCACTGGCGCTGCTGGTGCTTTCTGTCGTGGGGCTGCTGCGACTGGAGGTCAATGATGATATCTCCCAGCTACAGGCGCTGCCGCAGGATTTGATGCAACAAGAGCGGCAGTTGACGGCATTAACGGGGCAGAGCGCCGATCAAACCTGGTTCGTGGTCTACGGCGACAGCGCAGAAGAGACACTGCTGCGTCTGGAACAGCTCTCACCTAAACTGCGTGACGCGCAGCAACAGGCGTGGCTAAAGCAGTACCGGCTGCTGCCGCTTTCTTCTCAGGCTCAGCAACAGCGCGATAGTCAGCTTATTGCATCGGCCGCGCCTGCGGTTATCGAGCGGCTTAAAGACACGGGCGTTGATGTGGTCATGCCGGATGTGCGACCGATGCCGGTCACGCCGGAGCGCTGGCTCGATAGCCCGATCAGTGAAGGGTGGCGGCTACTATGGCTGACGTTATCCAATGGGAAAAGCGGTGTTCTGGTTCCGGTCAGCGGCGTGAGCGATAGCGCTGCGCTGGGACAGATGGCTAAAACGCTGCCGGGCGTGGAGTGGATCGACAGAAAAGGGACATTCGATGCCCTGTTCGGTTTCTATCGCGCCATGCTGGGATGGTTGCTGGGGGCTGCGCTGGTCGTGATTGCGCTGAGCTACGTGATCCGTCTTGGGCTGCGTCGTGGCATCATCAATGTGGTGCCGTCGGTGCTGTCGCTAGGCGGCGGACTGGCGGTGCTGGCGTTGAGCGGTCATTCGCTGAACCTGTTCTCATTGCTGGCGCTGGTTCTGGTGCTGGGGATCGGCATCAATTACACGCTGTTTTTCAGCAACCCACGCGGTACGCCGATGACTTCGCTGCTGGCAGTGACGCTGGCGATGTGCGTCGCCATGCTGACGCTGGGTATGCTGGTTTTCAGCAGCACTCAGGCCATTAGCAGCTTCGGAATTGTGCTTTGTAGCGGTATTTTTATCGCCTTCTTGCTGGCGCCTCTGGCGTTGCCTGATTCAAAAGGGAAACGAAAATGACATTATTGCGACGTGGGCTTCTGCTTATTGGCGTGCTGCTGCTCAGCAGCTGTGCCAGCAAACAGCATGATGATAGTCGCCCACAGGCGTGGCTCAAGCCGGGTGTGAAAGTCACGCTACCCGCTCCCGCTATTACGCCATCGGTCAACGAGCAGCAACTGCTGACGGGAACCTTTGACGGTAAGCAGCAATCGCTGCTGGTGATGTTGAGTGCCGATGATAAGCAGCTTTCACTGGTCGGACTTTCCTCTATCGGTATTCGTCTGTTTAAGGTCACCTATGATGCGCAGGGTGTGCATACGGAACAGTCCATCGTCCTGCCGCAGTTGCCACCAGCCAGTCAGGTACTGGCGGATATTATGCTGAGCCATTGGCCGATTGCCGTGTGGCAGACGCAGCTGCCAGCCGGTTGGACGCTGAAAGATAGCGATGACAAGAGACAGCTGCGTGACGATCGCGGCACGCTGATTACAGAAATTCGCTATATGACGCGGAATAACCAGCGCGTGCCGATGAGCGTTCAGCAATTTGTCTTTGGTTATCACATCGTGATTCAACATCTGGATAGCTAGCATGATTTACATTAACGCCGTCGGGGCGCTGAATGCGCTGGGCAATAATCTGGATGAGATTGCCGGCAACCTTGCCAGCGGTCATGCGCCGGGCATGCGCCCTGATACCGAATGGCTACTGCATGACAAGCCCTGTTGGACAGGAAATGTGGATGCGGAATTACCGGTTATTCCGGTAGAGTTGGCGGCGCATAACAGCCGTAATAACCAGCTTTTGCTGGCCGCTCTGGAACAAATTCGACCTCAGGTGGACGCGGCTATCGCGCAGTTTGGCCCCGAGCGGGTAGCGGTGATTCTGGGCACCAGTACCTCAGGATTGGATGAAGCCGATCGGTATGTCAGCGAAAATCGTCCCACTTATCACTATGCGCAGCAGGAACTTGGCGATCCTTCCCGGTTTCTGGCCGCTTATCTGGCGTTAAATGGACCTGCTTACACGATATCAACCGCTTGCTCTTCCAGCGCCAGAGCGCTGATCAGCGGTAAGCGATTGATTGATGCCAGGCTGGTGGATGTCGCTATCGTCGGCGGCGCGGATACGCTGAGCCGTATGCCGCTAAATGGCTTCGACAGCCTTGAGTCGCTCTCTGCAACGCGCTGCCAGCCGTTCAGCGAAGAACGTAACGGGATTACCATCGGCGAAGGCGTGGCGCTTATGCTGATTGGGCGGCAGCCCGATCGCGTGGCGATATTGGGCGTCGGGGAGTCGTCTGATGCTCACCATATGTCGGCACCGCACCCGGAAGGTGAAGGGGCGATTCGCGCGATAAATATGGCGTTGTCGCAAGCGGGATTGCAGCCTGAGGACGTGGGGTATATCAATTTACACGGTACTGCCACGCGCCTGAATGACCAGATTGAAGCCAGCGTGGTTCACGCTGTGTTTGGCGATCGCGTGCCTTGCAGCTCAACGAAGCATCTTACCGGCCATACGCTGGGAGCTGCGGGGATCAGTGAAGCCGCGATCTGCTGGCTGCTTCTCACGCGGGATCTTCCTTTGCCTGCGCAGGATTTCTCATGCAGTCACCCCGATGCCTCACTGCCATCATGCGGCTTGCTCAATGTGCCTGCTCCGCTGAGCAAACCGGTCATTCTGTCTAACTCTTTTGCGTTTGGCGGCAATAATACGTGTCTGATTCTGGGGACGACTCATGAGTGAGTATCTGGCTGCGGCCTGTTATCTGCCCCATTCATCCCCAATGGTGCTGGTGGATGAGGTAGTCCATGTTGATGATGAACACGCACACTGTCGTGTAGCGGTCAGCCGCGAGAGTATTTTGGCACCGTTTCTGAATGCTCAGGGGCATCTGCCAGCCTGGTTTGGTATCGAAATTATTGCTCAAACGATCGGGGTCTGGTCTGGCTGGCACGGGCGTCAAATCAGCGGGCTGCAAGAGAAGCCGCGTCCTGGCATGTTGCTGGGCGGGCGGGGTTATCGCTGCAAGCAGGATAATTTTCCTGCCGGCTCCCTACTTGATGTGACCGTTACGCTGCTGATGCGTGACGATAAAATTGGTAGCTTTGAGGGTGAGATCGCGATAGCCGGGGAGACGTATGCCTCTGGCCGGTTGAACACCTATCAGCCTGACGAACATGAGTTATCAGCACTTTTAGAACAGGGAAAGCAACTATGACAACCGGAAGAACGACTATGACAACCGGGAAAACAAGCATGACGCGCTCTGTGTTAGTGACCGGTGCCAGTAAAGGGATTGGGCGAGCTATTGCGCTGCGTCTGGCGGCGGATGGTTTTACCGTGGTGGTGCATTATCACAGTGATGAAAACGGGGCGCAGGAAACCTTACGCCAGATTACGGCGCAAAGCGGTTCCGGTCGTATCGTCAGTTTCGATATCGCCGATCGGGAAACGTGTCGTACCGTGATCGAACAGGATATTGAGGCGAACGGTGCCTATTATGGCGTGGTCAGTAATGCGGGTATCACCTGTGACGGCGCTTTTCCCGCCCTCGACGAGCAGGCGTGGGATAGCGTCATTCACACCAATCTCGATAGTTTCTATAACGTGATTCATCCCTGTGTGATGCCGATGATCGGTCTGCGTAAAGGCGGACGCATTATCACGCTGTCTTCGGTTTCCGGGATCATGGGGAATCGGGGGCAGGTCAACTACAGTGCCGCAAAAGCGGGCATTATCGGCGCAACGAAAGCGCTGGCTATTGAACTGGCGAAGCGAAAAATCACCGTTAACTGCATTGCTCCCGGTTTGATTGATACCGGCATGATTCAAATGGAGCCGGTAGCCGTTGAAGAAGCCATGAAGATGATTCCCATGAAACGCATGGGGCAGGCGGAAGAAGTCGCCGGGCTGGCGAGTTATCTTATGTCTGATATCGCGAGTTATGTCACGCGTCAGGTCATTTCTATTAATGGAGGGATGCTGTGATGCGTCGTGTCGTGGTAACAGGAATGGGCGGTGTCACCGCGTTCGGTGAGTCCTGGGAAAGTGTCTCTGACGGGTTGCGTGCGGGTCGTAATGCGATACGTAAGATGCCCGAATGGCAGATTTATGATGGCCTGAATACGCAGCTGGGTTCGCCGATTGATCATTTCAGTTTGCCAGAACACTACACGCGTAAACGCATCCGCTCGATGGGGCGCGTGTCTCTGATGGCAACCCGAGCAACCGAGCTGGCGCTGGAACAGGCGGGATTGATTGGTCATCCGGTGCTGACTAATGGAGAAACCGGCATTGCTTACGGTTCCTCAACGGGCAGCACAGGGCCGGTGAGCGAATTCGCCACCATGCTGACCGAAAAGCACACCAATAATATTACCGGTACGACCTATGTGCAGATGATGCCGCATACCACCGCGGTGAATGCGGGCCTGTTTTTCGGCCTGCGCGGCCGTGTTATTCCGACGTCCAGCGCCTGTACGTCGGGGAGTCAGGCGATTGGCTACGCCTGGGAAGCGATTCGTCATGGCTATCAGACGGTCATGGTGGCGGGCGGTGCGGAAGAACTGTGCCCGTCAGAAGCCGCCGTGTTTGATACGCTGTTTGCCACCAGCCAACGCAACGACGCGCCGGAAACGACGCCGTCGCCTTTTGACACCAGCCGTGACGGTCTGGTTATCGGCGAAGGGGCGGGTACGCTAGTGCTTGAAGAGCTGGAACATGCCGTTGCGCGTGGGGCGACGATTTATGCCGAACTGGTTGGGTTTTACACCAACTGTGATGCGGCACATATTACGCAACCTCAGCGTGAAACCATGCAGATTTGTATTGAAGGATCGCTGCGCTGTGCGGGTTTGCAATCTGGCGATGTGGGGTATATCAGCGCACACGGTACCGCAACCGATCGGGGCGATGTCGCGGAGAGTCAGGCTACCGCCGCCGTGTTCGGTAAATCCACACCGATTTCGTCGCTAAAAAGCTACTTCGGCCATACGCTGGGTGCCTGTGGGGCGCTTGAAGCGTGGATGAGTATTGAAATGATGCGTGAAGGTTGGTTTGCACCGACGCTTAATTTACGGCAACCTGCAGAAGACTGTGGCGAGCTGGATTACATCATGGGTGAGCCACGCCATATTGAGACGGATTATATCCAGTCTAATAACTTCGCCTTTGGCGGCATCAATACGTCGCTGATTTTCCGTCGTTGGCAATAATGGATTGAGAACGTTAACGGGTTCATGATGAATAACAAACAACAATACCTGGATATCGCGGAAGGGAAGGGGGAAAAAGTACCTTCAACGATGGTGGCCTTTTCCTCACGAGAGATGAACTATCCGCTGCTGGAAAGCCTGCTAGAGGCGCAGTCATTTTTCACCGATGGTGAAGTAAGCTATACCGAGCAGGGACAGGGCGGATTCTTTTATACCTGTCGTCATCACGATCGCGAGCTAACCTTTTATCTTGAGGTATCGGAGCGTGATCCCGAGAATAGCATCACGCCGATACATTCAACCGACCCGATTTCACCCGAGCTGCTGGCGCAGGCTAATGCGGCGACGCAGGAAGTGATGGTTGAGTGTATTTTTGGGCCAAATCCGCTGGAAGACTACGTTCATCAGCTTCGTTTATTAAGCGCTGTGGTACCGGATTTTCTCCTGGGCATCGATATTTCCGCGGCTGGTAACGTGTTTACCCGTGAATGGCTGAATTTTCAGTTGGAAGATGATGTCCTACCGGAAATTGAATCGCTGTATACCATTCATGCCGTGTATGACACCGAGAACGATCCGCCAACGACCTTCTGGTTTCACTCGCATGGTCTGGCACGATGCGGCCTGACAGAGGCTGAATTAGTCATTCCAGAGACGCTCAGTTCGTATTATGGCATCCCGGATTTATTCAGAAGTTTTGTTAATAATGCCATTCAAAATCAGCAAATTACCTTTAACGAACCGATTCTGTGCGGGCAAACGGACAGCGGCTATGAATATCTGGTGGCGTTGCCGTTTGAAGAAGGGCTGCGGCATGTGAATCAATCCACGCCGATTGACCAACTGCGACCTTTGGAAGACATGCGCTACGATCTGGAAGGGACGCCGGAAGGCGTGTTTCTGGGCGATCGTGCCGATCGGGATGACGTGCATCAGGAGCCTTCCTGTATGCTGTTTCGTACCAACGAAGAAAATCCGGTACTGCAAACGTTCTTCAAAGGGTTTGATGAGCAGAACGCCATCATGTTCTGGCGCACGAATGCAGAAACGGCAGAAATGTCACGTAAGGCACAGCTGCGCTGGCGCTATTTCGTCAACATGTTTAAAAACTACCACGTGAGTGACGAACCAGCTAAGCCGGGTTTTTTAGCTAAGCTACTAAAAAAAGCACCTAAACCTGTCGAAAGTGAATGGCGCTTTATGGTGAAGTTTGGCATTCCTCATGGCGAAGAGGGGGAAGAGCGCGAGCACATGTGGTTTATACCCGAAAAAATCGACGACACGGTAGTGACGGGAACCTTAATCAATCATCCGTTCTACGTTGAGGATATGCAGGAAGGTGGCGTGTATTCCGTTGATATATCGCGAGTAACCGACTGGGCGATTTATTATCAGGGCGATAGCTATAAGCCTGATACGATTTACAAATTACTTAGCCATAGCCAGACTCACTGACCGATCTCCTGCACCAGTCAGAACGCCTGTTCTGGCTGGTGATGCTTGAATTTTCCTGCATCCTGCGCCATTGTCATAAAACTGTCATATTGCGTACATTTTACTGTCACCAAACTGTCCTATTTTTCCTCCTGCGAACTACACTCTGATTTGATAACTCTGATTGATAACGGCTCCATGTCGACACGTCGATTATCCCACAGGAGGGATTATGAAACTGATGCGTACCACTCTTGCCAGTGTTGTTGCGGCAACCTTTTCTCTGACGGCATTTTCTGCTTTAGCTGCTGCTAACCTCACCGGTGCCGGTGCGACATTCCCTGCGCCTGTTTATGCCAAATGGGCTGACTCCTATCAAAAAGAAACCGGTAATAAAGTTAACTATCAAGGCATCGGTTCTTCTGGTGGTGTAAAACAGATTATCGCTAAAACAGTCGATTTCGGTGCTTCTGACGCCCCTCTGGCTGACGACAAATTAGCACAGGATGGTTTATTCCAGTTCCCAACCGTTATCGGTGGCGTGGTGCTGGCAGTGAACGTTCCTGGTATCAAATCTGGCGAATTGACGCTGGATGGTAAAACGCTGGGTGATATCTACCTGGGCAAAATCAAAAAATGGAACGACCCAGCGATCACTAAACTGAACCCGAATGCCAAACTGCCGGATCAGGACATCGCTGTGGTTCGTCGTGCTGACGGTTCTGGTACGTCTTTCGTATTCACCAGCTATCTGGCAAAAGTGAACCCAGAGTGGAAAGAGAAGATTGGTTCAGGTTCTACTGTGAACTGGCCGACCGGTCTGGGCGGTAAAGGTAACGATGGTATCGCCGCGTTCGTACAGCGTCTGCCTGGTTCTATCGGTTACGTAGAATATGCGTATGCCAAGCAGAACAATCTGGCTTACACCAAACTGATTTCTGCCGATGGCAAAGCGGTTAGCCCGACTGAGCAGAGCTTCAGCAACGCGGCTAAAGAAATCGACTGGAGCAAGTCTTTCGCTCAGGATCTGACCAACCAGAAAGGCGCTGATGCATGGCCGATCACCTCAACGACGTTCATTCTGGTTCATACCAAACAGGAAAAACCTGAGCAGGGCGCTGAAGTGTTGAAATTCTTCGACTGGGCGTTCAAGAAAGGCGGCGAGCAGGCTACTGCGCTGGATTACGCTACCCTCCCGAATGAAGTGGTTGAGCAAATCCGTGCTGCCTGGAAAACGCAGGTAAAAGACAGCAGCGGTAAAGCACTGTACTAATTATTGTATCGACACATCGTGTTGATAACCGGAGCATGATGAGGCTGTCAGGTTCTGGGAAATACGTAGTGGAATAACAAGTCGTATCGGGGCGGAGAGGTGATAGTAACCTCTCTGCCTTCAATAGCTTATCAAATGTAGTTAAAACGAGAAGAGAGACGTATGGCGGAGTACAAGCCAACTATCAAAGCCCCGGGAAAGTATGGCGATATCCTCTTCAGCACGCTGGTAAAACTGGCGGCGCTGGTCACGCTACTGTTATTGGGTGGCATCATTGTTTCCCTGATTGTGGCGTCCTGGCCTAGCATCGAGAAGTTCGGTTTTGCCTTCTTGTGGACGAAAGAATGGGATGCGCCCGCAGAGCAGTTTGGTGCACTGGTTCCGATTTACGGCACCATCGTTACCTCACTGATTGCACTGATTATTGCGATTCCGATTAGCTTCGGTATTGCGCTATTTCTGACAGAACTGGCACCAGCCTGGTTGAAGCGTCCGCTTGGCGTGGCGATTGAATTGCTGGCGGCCATACCAAGTATTGTTTACGGCATGTGGGGGCTGTTCATTTTCGCTCCGCTGTTTGCCGAATACTTCCAACAGCCGGTAGGCAACGTCCTGTCTGGTATTCCTATTGTTGGCGCACTGTTCTCCGGCCCGGCGTTCGGGATCGGTATTCTGGCGGCCGGCGTCATTTTGGCCATCATGATTATCCCGTACATTGCGGCGGTGATGCGTGATGTGTTTGAGCAAACGCCGGTGATGATGAAAGAGTCCGCCTACGGCATCGGCTGTACGACGTGGGAAGTCATCTGGCGCATTGTGCTGCCTTACACCAAAAACGGCGTGATCGGCGGGGTGATGTTGGGACTGGGTCGCGCGCTGGGGGAAACCATGGCGGTCACCTTTATCATCGGTAACACCTACCAGCTCGACAGCGCGTCGCTATATATGCCTGGCAACAGTATTACCTCTGCGCTGGCGAACGAATTCGCCGAAGCGGAATCCGGTCTGCACACGGCGGCGCTGATGGAGCTGGGGCTGATTCTGTTTGTGATTACCTTTATTGTTCTGGCGTGTTCAAAGCTGATGGTTATGCGTCTGGCAAAAAATGAGGGAGCGCGCTAATGGCTACATTAGGCATAGAGCAAGAAGCCGCACTGGCACGCTCGCGGCGTAAAATGCAGGCCTGGCGTCGCCAGAAAAACCGCATTGCGCTGTTCTTATCCATGTCCACGATGGCATTTGGCCTGTTCTGGCTGGTCTGGATTCTGTTTTCGACCGTGACCCGAGGCGTGGATGGCATGTCTCTGGCGTTATTTACCGAAATGACGCCGCCGCCCAATACGGCGGGTGGCGGGTTGGCGAATGCCATCGTCGGGAGTGGATTGCTGATTCTGTGGGCAACGCTGCTGGGGACGCCGCTGGGGATTATGGCGGGCATCTATCTGGCGGAATACGGTCGTAAATCCTGGATTGCCGAAGTGATTCGTTTCATCAACGACATTCTGCTGTCAGCACCGTCGATTGTGGTGGGTCTGTTTGTCTACACGCTCGTCGTAGCAAAGATGCAGCACTTCTCCGGCTGGGCGGGTGTGATTGCGCTGGCGCTGTTGCAGGTGCCGATTGTGATTCGTACCACTGAGAACATGCTAAAACTGGTGCCGGATAGCCTGCGTGAAGCGGCTTATGCGCTGGGTACGCCGAAATGGAAAATGATTTCTGCGATTACGCTGAAGGCATCGGTATCGGGCATCATCACTGGGGTGCTGCTGGCTATCGCGCGTATTGCCGGGGAAACCGCACCGCTGCTGTTTACGTCGCTGTCGAATCAGTTCTGGAGCACGGATCTGATGCATCCGATTGCTAACCTGCCGGTCACCATATTTAAGTTTGCCATGAGCCCGTTTGTGGAGTGGCAACAGCTGGCCTGGGCGGGTGTACTGCTGATTACGCTGTGTGTGCTGCTGCTGAATATTCTGGCGCGCGTTATTTTCTCTGCCAAGAAGCACTAATTCGCTAAGAAATAGTCGTTTTCTGAGAAACATTAAATAAATTCAAGGTGCTGCCAGGCAGCGCCAGGAAAAAGAGAGAAGTCTTGATGAGTATGGCTACTGAGACATCCAACAAAATCCAGGTACGCGATCTGAATTTCTATTACGGAAAATTCCACGCGTTGAAAAACATTACGCTGGATATTGCCGCCAATCAGGTTACCGCGTTTATCGGCCCGTCCGGCTGTGGTAAATCCACACTGCTGCGTACGCTGAACAAAATGTATCAGCTCTATCCTGAGCAGCGCGCCGAAGGCGATATCCTGCTGGATGGCAATAACATCCTGACGGATAAGCAAGATATCGCGCTGCTGCGCGCCAAAGTCGGCATGGTATTCCAGAAACCGACGCCGTTCCCGATGTCCATTTACGATAACATCGCGTTTGGTGTGCGCCTGTTTGAAAAACTCTCTCGTGCCGATATGGATGAGCGTGTCCAGTGGGCGTTGACTAAAGCCGCGCTGTGGCAAGAGACGAAAGATAAACTGCACCAGAGCGGCTATAGCCTGTCCGGTGGTCAACAGCAGCGTTTATGCATTGCGCGCGGTATCGCGATTCGCCCGGATGTCCTGCTGCTGGATGAACCGTGCTCTGCGCTCGACCCGATTTCTACCGGCCGTATTGAAGAGCTGATCTCCGAGCTGAAAAAAGACTACACCGTGGTCATCGTGACGCACAACATGCAGCAGGCGGCGCGTTGTTCAGATCATACGGCGTTTATGTATTTGGGTGAGCTGATCGAGTTCAGCGATACTGATACCCTGTTTACTGCCCCACGGCAGAAACAGACTGAAGATTACATCACCGGCCGTTACGGTTGATTAGGAAGCATCATGGATAATCTGAATCTGAACAAACACATTTCCGGTCAGTTTAACGCCGAACTGGAACACATCCGCACGCAGGTCCTGACCATGGGCGGGCTGGTGGAACAACAGCTGAGTGACGCGATTACCGCGATGCATAATCAGGATGCGGAGCTGGCTCAGCAGGTTATTGAAGGCGATGCCAAAGTTAACCTGATGGAAGTGGCGATTGATGAGGCCTGCGTGCGCATTATTGCGAAGCGTCAGCCTACCGCCAGCGATCTGCGTCTGGTGATGGCGATCATCAAAACCATCTCCGAGCTGGAACGTATCGGTGACGTAGCGGATAAAATCTGTCGCACCGCGCTGGAGAAATTCTCCCATCAGCATCAGCCGCTGCTGGTGAGTCTGGAGTCATTAGGACGCCACACCGTGCAGATGCTGCATGACGTGCTGGATGCGTTTGCCCGCATGGATCTGGACGAAGCGATTCGTATTTATCGCGAAGACAAAAAAGTGGATAAAGAGTACGAAGGGATTGTGCGTCAACTGATGACTCACATGATGGAAGATCCTCGTACTATCCCTAGTGTACTGACTGCGTTGTTCTGCGCCCGTTCTATCGAGCGTATCGGTGACCGTTGCCAGAATATCTGCGAATTTATCTTCTACTTCGTCAAAGGTCAGGATTTCCGCCACCTCGGCGGCGATGCGCTGGAAAAGCTGTTGGCGCAGAAAGATAAAGCGGAAGAGTAAGCTAGTTTTTGTGCTCATCGTGATAACGCCCTGCTCGCAGGGCGTTATTTTTTATCAGGATAGTGAATCAAATCGTGGAAGCGCACCATGGTGCCGGCAGGGTTGTGGTAGCGGTGGTCTCTGTCGGCAGCAAAGCGTAGAGCATCCCCAGCGGACAATACATGCGTCTGCCCATCAACAGTCATCTCCAGTTGTCCCTCCAGCACAATAATATGCTCGATCACCCCGCTTTCATGCGCCGATGAGGTGCTGCTGGCACCCGCCTCCAGTTCAATAACCAACATATCAAAACGCAGTTTTTCGTCGAAGGGGAAGAGGGGAACCACGTGCATTCCCGCTTCGTTTTCCTTGAATGACGACCCCGCACCCGAGCGATAGGTCACGTCTTCATCCGCGAGCGTCGGTTCGATAAAGGTGGAAAACGCCACATTCATGCCGGTCGCAATTTTCCACAGCGTGGCGACCGTCGGGCTGGATTCACCGCGCTCGATCTGGCCGAGCATTGCTTTGCTCACGCCCGTCTCTTCTGCCGCCCGTGTGAGGCTCCAGCCTTTCTCTTGTCTTAACGTTTTCAACGTATTGCCAATACGGCGGGTTAGCTCATCAGACATCAATATTAGCTCCTTATTGTGCGTTATAGCGCACGATGTTATGTTAATGCTTTCTGTGCGTTATAACGCACGACAAGAGTGAAGGTATACCATGCCTGCGTCATTTGCGCTAAAAGATGTCACCTTTTCGACCCTCATCGCCGGTTTTGTTGCGGTGCTGGTAGGCTACACCAGTTCAGCCGCCATCATTTTTCAGGCAGCGGAAGCGGCAGGGGCCAGTGCGATGCAGATCGGAGGCTGGTTAAGCATGTTGGGGATTGCCCAAGGGCTGGCGTCGATTAGCCTGTCGCTATACTACCGTGCGCCGATACTGGCGGCTTGGTCAACGCCGGGGGCAGCGCTGTTGGTCACCAGCCTGCCGGGTACATCGCTCAATGAGGCGATCGGCGTGTTCCTGTTTGCCTCCGCGCTTATTTTTATCTGCGGGATCACCGGTCTTTTTGCCCGTCTGATGAATGTGATTCCGCAGGCTATTTCTGCCGCGATGCTGGCGGGGATTTTGCTGCGTTTTGGCGCGGATGCCTTTCTTTCCCTGCAACAGGATTTCTGGCTGGCTTTTGCGATGTGCGTGACCTATTTGCTCAGCCGTCGGCTGCTGCCGCGCTTTGCCATTGTACTGACGCTGCTTGCTGGCCTGCTGTTGGCCCTATTTCGTGGGCAAATTGCGGTTTCTGATTCGCCGCTGGTGTTCGCTGTACCGGAACTCATTACACCGCATTTTTCGTGGGCGTCTTTGCTGGGCGTTGGCATTCCATTCTTCATTGTCACCATGGCATCACAAAACGCACCGGGCGTTGCCACGCTGAAAGCGGCGGGCTATCAGGTTCCTATCTCACCGCTGATTACCGTTACGGCATTAATCGCGCTGATTTTGACGCCGTTCGGTGGTTTTTCCGTATGTATCGCCGCGATTACCGCCGCGATCTGTATGGGACCGGATGTGCATCCCGATCCGAAGAAACGCTATCTTGCCGCCATCGCTGCCGGTGGCTTTTATCTGCTGGCGGGCGTTTTTGGCGGATCGATCGGACAGCTTTTCACGGCGCTACCGCAGCCGCTGATTCACGCTATCGCCGGTTTGGCGCTGCTCAGCACCATTTCGGGCAGCCTGTATCGCGCTTTGCTGGATGAACAACAGCGCGATGCCGCAGTGGTCACTTTCCTGATCACCGCCTCCGGATTAACGCTATGGGGAATCGGTGCGGCGTTTTGGGGACTGATCGGGGGGATGATGACCTGGTTAGTGCTGTCCGGGGGAAAGCGACGCCACGCTGATGGCATCAGGAATACAGGCGAGCGCTAATCTTAAATTAATCCTCAACGAATAAGAGAACGCCGTTTTTTCGGCGTCGCGATTTTAGTTTCATTGATGAATGTCCCGCTACGATTTCGTCATCTTAATCATGGTGACATTCATGGACATTACTTCTACACAATCACTTGGCAATACGAAAACCCAGTTTCGGGCCGCATTTTCCCTGTTGCTGGCATTGGCAACGGGTAAACACAAGCCGGATCGGCGCTGGGAGAGCCTCCAGTGGCGTATGAAATATACATCCCGAGTGATGCTTCACCCGCTGCTGACCATGAAATGGCTCAGTTTTATCGTCGATTATCCCGTACAGGATATTTTTCAACGTGACGGAAATGAGCTGTACAGTAAGCTCCAGCGCCCATACCTGATGGCGTCGCTACCGGCACATAAAACCTGTACGGCCTTAATGGATCATTACCGCTTTATTCGAACGTTGCCGTTACACCGCCAGCGTTTGTTATATAGCCAGAACGGGGGCGGTAACGTGCTGGCCAGTTTTCAGGGAAAAAGCGGTGAAAATTACACGCTTCGCCTGATGACTAACGATCAAATGTGTAAGGAAGGTGAGCTCTCCCTACAGCTTGAGAACAGCAAGCACGTGTTGGCACAGATGACGTTCTCCATCCTGCGCATTGAAGGGGAAATGAGCCTGTTTGTCGGTGGGATTCAGGGACCGGATGCACAAACGCCGCATCAGGTTATCCAGGGCGCGACGCGAGATTGCCATAGTCTGTTTCCCAAACGTATTCTTCTGGAAGGCCTGATTAACCTGGCCTGTAACCTTAATTTGGCGCACGTTATCGTGGTCAGTAACGAAACGCATATCTATAAACACTGGCGCTATCGCAGTAAGAAACGCCATGTTTTTCTGGCCGACTACAATGCGTTCCTTTTCGCTCATGGCGGTCAACTGCGGCCTGATGGCAACATTGCGCTTCCGTTATCGCTTGCGAGAAAGTCTGAACAGGACATACCCAGCCGCAAGAGGGCAGAATATCGCCGACGCTATGCGCTCTTTGATGAGGTAGCCTGCCAGATTAATGACGTACTCGCCGGTAGTCCGCCGCTTTCCATCAATCTACCTAGCCGTACCTGAATCAGGATAATCTGCCAGAATACCGAAGTAACATAAGGTTATATTATAGCTATTTATGTTATTTCCCGCGTTTTCGCCCTGCTGATAGCCTGCGGTTAATACAGCAATAATTAAGGGGCAGGGAATGAAAAAGCAGATTTTGACAGTGACTTTATTGGCCGGGTTGGCTTCCGTTTCTGGTGCTGCACAGGCCGATAAATTAGATGATATTCAGAAGGCGGGCGTGGTGAAAATTGCCGTCTTCGACAGCAATCCGCCGTTTGGCTATGTCGATCCGCAGAGCAAAAAGCTGGTGGGTTATGACGTAGATATCGCCGAGGCGATTGGTAAGGCGTTGGGCGTAAAGGTGGAGCTGCGCGCGACCAACCCAGCGAACCGTATTCCTTTGTTAAGCTCGCAGAAAGTCGATCTGATCGCCGCGAACTTCACCATTACCGATGAGCGTGCCAAGCAGGTTAACTTTAGTATCCCTTACTTCGCGACCGGGCAAAAATTCATCGCCCGTAAAGGCGTGCTGAAAACGCCGGAAGACATCAAAACGCTGCGTATTGGCGCGGATAAAGGCACCGTGCAGGAAATTACCCTGCGCGAGCATTATCCGACGGCCAAAGTGATTTCCTACGACGATACGCCGCTGGCTTTCGCCGCGCTGCGTAACGGCAACGTTCAGGCCATCACGCAGGACGATGCCAAGCTGGTCGGCCTGCTGGCTAACGTGCCCGATGCGCAGAAGGCTGAGTTTGAAATCTCTCCGTTCAGCATTACCAAAGAGTATCAGGGTGTTGGAATTCCGAAGGGCGAAGAGCGTCTGACGGCGAAAATTAACGACACGCTGATTAATCTGGAAAAACAGGGTGAAGCGAAGACGATTTACGATCGCTGGTTTGGGCCGAGTACGAAGTCATCCCAGCCGCGCGGCGATTTCACCTTTGCCCCGTTGGATCAACAACCTAAATCCTGATAGCTGACGCCTGATGCTATGATCCCAGCCCTCTGCAATACAATGCAGAGGGCATTTCTATTTGTACTTCGTAATAATGACAAAGAGAGATAAAACGCATGGATACGGCGCTGCAATCGCTTGAATCGTGGCTGTTGGCTCCTCAATACCTCCTCTGGCTGTGGCACGGTTTCCTGATCACGCTGGGTATTTCCCTGAGTACGATCGTTCTGTCTACGGTGCTGGGCTTTCTGTTGGCGGCGGCCAGAGACAGCCAGATTCGTGTGCTGCGCGGCGTTGTGGTGGCCTATAGCTCGCTATTTCGTAATACGCCGCTGCTGGTGCAGCTGTTTTTCTGGTATTTCGGGGCCGGGCAACTCTTTCCCTCAGCGATGATGCAATGGTTGAACACCCCGCATGCTCTTTCCCTGTTGGGCACGACGTTAGCGTGGCCTTCTTTTGAGTTTCTGGCAGGCCTGGCAGGGCTGACGCTCTACTCCAGCGCGTTTATTGCGGAGGAAATCCGTTCCGGTGTTCGCGGTGTAGCACGCGGGCAGAAGTACGCGGCGCATGCTCTGGGGTTAACCGGCTGGCAATCCATGCGTTATGTGGTATTGCCGCAGGCGCTAAAAATCGCCCTGCCACCGCTACTTGGGCAGTACATGAATATCGTTAAGAACTCGTCGTTGACGATGGCGATTGGCGTCGCTGAATTGTCCTACGCATCGCGTCAGGTGGAGACGGAAACCTTGCGCACGTTTCAGGCATTTGGTGTAGCGACGGTGTTGTACATCGTGATTATTGCGGTGATGGAAGGCTGGGGCATGTGGCGTCAGCAGCGTAGTCTGGCTGAGAGGCATTAAGATGGATTTTACCGTTATCACCGATAACATCGACTATTTGATGTGGGGTACGTTCCCAGATGGTCCGCTGGGTGGCGCGGCGCTGACGCTGGTGATGAGCCTGCTGGCTGGCGTAGCCTCTGCCATCTTGGGTACGATTTTGGGCGTGGCGCTGGCAATGTCCCGGGGATGGTGGAGTGCGCTGTTGGCGATGGTGCTGGGGTTCTTCCGGGCGATTCCCGTCATCATGCTGATTTTCTGGACCTACTTCCTGCTGCCGATCGTTTTTGGCGTCGATATCCCTGAAATTACGACCGTGGTGTGCGCGCTGGCGCTGATCGCCTCGGCGTATCTCGCGCATGGCGTGAAGGCGGGCATTGTCGCTATTGGGCGCGGTCAGTGGCAGGCCGGACTCTCGCTGGGATTAAGCCGCTGGCAGGTACTGTGGCAGATTGTCCTGCCGCAGGCGCTGCGGATGATGGTGCCCTCTTTCATTAACCAATGGATTTCCCTGATTAAAGACACCTCACTGGCCTACATTGTTGGCGTCGGCGAACTGACGTTTCTCGCTACGCAGGTCAATAACCGCAGCATGGTCTACCCGATGGAAGTTTTCTTGTTTGTCGCGCTGGTCTACTTTGTGTTTTGCCTGTCGCTGGAGCTGCTGGCGAACGGGGTTAATTCCCGTTTTAGCCAGCAGGAAAAGCAGCCGAAGCGTCGTCTGCTATGGTGGCGGAATAAGCCAGCTTGAGGTTGCAGATTGTCGACAAACTTATTTGCAGAACGAAAACGCCGACCTTTTTCAGCAACCTTAAGTTCGCCTTTGCTACTACGCGGTGATATTCCAGCCTTTTTCGCGCCAGATTTGCGGCAGTTCGCGCATGTCATCGAACATTGTGACCAGCGGGTGATGAATCGGCTGATTGTGGGGATCGGCGCAGTAATAGAACACCGGAATGCCTGCAGCGATGCCAGCCTGTACGCCAGCGGCGGAATCTTCAACCAGAATGCAGTGCTCGATAGGAAGCTGTAACTGCTCGGCGGCGTGATACAGCACTGCTGGATCGGGCTTCCATTTTTTCAGATCGTAGCCGCTGTAGAGATGGTCGCCAAACAGATCGAGCATATGCGTCAGGCCGAGCGAATGCTGCATCTTGCTGACCGGACCATTGGACACCACGGCCATCGGGACAGTAATCGACTGCACTAACTCACGTGCACCCTCGATAGGTTGCAGGAATTCATCAAACAGACGTTTCACCTCTTGCCGGAAATGACGCTCCGCATCGTCTACCGATACGGTTAAGCCATGCTGCTGGCTGATGCGGGCAATAATCTCGTACAGCTTCACGCCCTTGTAGGTTTTTATCACCTCCTCCAGCGATAAGTTCACCCCATACGGGATGAAGATATTCACATAAGCCTGGCAACACAGCACTTCGCTATCAACCAGCGTGCCATCACAGTCGAAGAAGACGCATTCAATACGGGGCATGACCAATCCTTATCGATGAAATAAAAGATGAAGTCCTTACTTTAACCAATTGACCCAATATTGCGACCTATAAAGCCATTTTCACTGCTATCTTGCGTAAAATCGGGGGGATTTAACCGAGAGAAAACGATGACGTTAATAGGTTCTTCTTATTCGATGAAAAAAAACGTGGGATCAACGTAAAAACACCGCATTTTGTTATAGGATACCCGACGACAGTTATTCCCTTCTTTGGATTGTTACTCATGAATAAATCACAACCCGGTCTTGCTACCGAGCAAGGCCTGCTGGAGCGCGTGTTTAAACTTAAACAACACGGCACGACAGCACGTACGGAAACGATTGCCGGTTTCACGACGTTTTTGACGATGGTTTACATCGTTTTTGTTAACCCGCAGATTCTGGGTGTGGCAGGGATGGATACCAAAGCGGTCTTTGTGACCACCTGTCTGATTGCGGCATTCGGCAGCATTTTGATGGGGCTGCTGGCTAACCTGCCTGTGGCGCTGGCGCCTGCAATGGGGCTGAATGCGTTTTTCGCTTTTGTCGTCGTCGGTGCGATGGGGCTGCCATGGCAGGTTGCGATGGGTGCTATTTTCTGGGGCGCAATCGGTTTCCTGTTGCTGACTATCTTCCAGATTCGCTATTGGATGATCGCCAATATCCCGCTTAGCCTGCGTTTGGGTATTGCCAGCGGTATCGGGTTGTTCATTGCCATGATGGGCCTGAAAAACGCCGGTATTATCGTTCCTAACCCTGAAACACTGGTGACGATTGGTAATCTGACGTCACACAGCGTGCTGTTGGGCGCTCTGGGCTTTTTCATTATTGTCGCGCTGGCTTCACGCAATATTCATGCCGCGGTACTGATTTCTATCGTCGTGACTACCTCAATTGGTCTGCTGCTGGGCGATGTGACGTATTCAGGCGTGTTCTCCATGCCGCCGAGCGTCATGTCGGTGGTGGGTCAGGTTGATCTGGCTGGGGCGCTGAACCTCGGGATGTCTGGCATTATTTTCTCCTTCATGCTGGTTAACCTGTTTGACTCCTCCGGTACGCTGATTGGCGTGACGGATAAAGCCGGTCTGGTTGATGCGCGCGGTAAATTCCCACGCATGAAGCAGGCGCTGTATGTCGATAGCGTTAGCTCTGTGGCTGGCTCATTTATCGGAACATCCTCCGTTACCGCATATATTGAAAGCTCTTCTGGCGTGTCCGTGGGCGGGCGTACCGGCCTGACGGCCGTGATTGTGGGTCTGCTGTTCCTGCTGGTAATCTTCCTGTCGCCGTTGGCGGGGATGGTGCCTGCCTATGCTGCCGCTGGTGCACTGATTTACGTGGGCGTATTGATGACGTCCAGTCTGGCGCGCGTGAAGTGGGATGACTTGACGGAAGCCGTTCCGGCCTTTATTACCGCGGTGATGATGCCGTTCAGCTTCTCTATTACTGAAGGGATCGCGCTGGGCTTCATTTCTTACTGTGTGATGAAGCTGGCGACGGGCCGCTGGCGTGAAATCAGCCCTTGTGTGGTCGTGGTTGCGCTGCTGTTCCTGCTGAAAATCGTGTTTATCGACGGGCATTAATGTGTTCGCGGCTCCGGGTTTTTTCCGGAGCCTCAGCCTGCGACAAGGCGGCTGGCTACTGTGAGGCGGTAGAGGTGGCTTTTTCTATCGTATGGCTGGTTAATTTCATATAGCGTACAGACTGACGCTGCTGCTGTAGAATTTCCCCCGACTTTCTCATGCCCGTTGCCGACGTGTATTTCCACATGATCAATCGGTTAAGTGTGGGGATATGGGCGCAGGCCCAGGCAAGGTAATCATCAACATCGCTCATCACTTCTACGGCGGGGGTGCAGGTTGAACGCAGCCTGCCAGAGGCGGGGTGGAGTTTCAGGTTATTGGGAGGGTGGCTGTTCACGCCAGGGATCTTCATCAATGACTGGCGGATGGTGCATAGCTGCGTTGCTGCTTCCAGCGGATCGCGCTGCGCGTCGATCCACGCCTGTTCGGCCTGTGTCTGCGCCTGCATCTGTGGAACGACCTGATTTGTTGGCCTGACATGAACGATTTCGATATCCATACCGACGCTGCCTTCTTCGCTCAGGAGAATGGCGATAGTATTGCCTGCATAGCCGATGCTGAAATTGGGCATATTGGGATCGGCAAAGTAAGGGCGTCCTTCAGGGGACACGAGTAGCGTGGGCAATAGCGGATAGCCGAAAAAATAGAACATCATCTCAGCTAGCAGCACTCGACTTTTCAGATAACGCTCGCGGCGTTTGGCTGAAAAACCTTGTGTTGAGGAGATGAGCCTATCGGGCAGTCTTTGTAAGTCAGGAAGCGCTTCCGTGCTTGTCCACCTGACAAAATGGCAGGTCATTGTTCACTCCGTGATCGTGATAAAAGATGGGAACCTATCAGGCATTACCAATGCATATTATCAGACTAATATGTGATCTAAAGAAAAATCGATGGATAAATCGGCGATAATTATTAATTAGGCACACCGAATTTTCTGCATGGTATGTTTTGTGGCGATCCTTCCCTGTCCGCCACCTGCCAGTCTGTTTTAATGGCTCGGCCACCCCAGTGCGGAACGCCGCTGTTTTTCCAGCGTCTGTTTGCGCAATTCATCCGCTGTCACTAATCGCAGCGCCGATGTCGGACACACGCTGACGCAGGAAGGGCTCTGGGCGACATCCACGCATAAATCACATTTGTGAACCTCGCTTTGCGTGAGGTGCGCTTCCCCCTCGTCATTCGACGCTTTTGTCACCACATTGATGGCTCCGAAAGGACAGGCGACGACGCAGCTTTTGCAGCCGATACAGCGGGACTGAATAACCTGAATGCTATCCCGATCGCGCACCAGCGCGTCATTCGGGCATACGCTGGCACAAGGGGCGTTCTCACACTGACGGCAAAGAACGGGAACGCTGACGCTGGCGCTTTTAACGACCTTCAGGCGGGGAAAGAAGTGAGAAGGCCGTAGCTGTGCACTTTGACCCCCGCTATGGGCTACCGCGCAGGCGATCTCACAGGTCCGGCAGCCGATACATTTTTCTGCTTCGGCGATAACAAATTGATTCATGAGCGGATCTCCTCGCAGGTTGCGTTCATTTCAGGGCGCTGCGGGTGTGCGGGAATGGCTCCCGTGATGGCGGTTAGCCCCATCGTCGCAATCATGCCCAATGCGGCTTTGCGCCCGTCGGCAATGGCGGTCACGACCAGGTCGGCACCGCGTACGGCATCGCCACCGGCAAAAATACGCGGATGGTTGGTCTGGCAAGGTATCTGACTATCAAGCGGGGCGGTGATGTATCCCCAGTTATCCAGGCCGATGTCGGCGTCTTCCAGCCACGGCATGCTGTGTGACTGAAAGCCAAATGCCGTTATCACGGCTTCCGCTGGCTGCACGAATTCTGAACCGGGAATCGGGCGCGGGCGACGACGGCCGCTGGCGTCTGGTTCGCCCAGTTCGGTGCGAATCAGACTAATGCCGCATACTTCGCCCTGTTCATTGAGGCAGATTTTTTGCGGCTGGACGTTAAACAGGAACTCTACGCCTTCTTCGCGGGAGTTTTTCACCTCTTTTTTCGATCCGGGCATGTTGGCTTCATCGCGACGATACGCGCAGGTTACGGATACCGCGCCTTGCCGAACGGATGTACGCAGGCAGTCCATCGCGGTATCCCCACCGCCGAGCACCACGACGCGTTTGCCTGCCATCGAGATATAAGGTTCATCCTCTAATTCCGGTAGCCCCATGACGTGTTTGGTATTGGCGATCAGAAACGGTAGCGCATCGAAGACGCCGGGAGCCTCTTCATTATCAATGTTGGCCTTCATGGAGCGGTAGGTGCCTACGCCGAGGAACACGGTGTCATAGTCGTCCAGCAACTGAGCCAGAGAAATATCTTTCCCCACTTCGGTATTCAGCCGGAACTCAATTCCCATGGCGCTGAACACTTCACGACGATGAATCAGGACGTCTTTATCCAGCTTGAATGACGGAATCCCGAACGTGAGCAGCCCACCAATTTCTGGGTGGCGATCGAACACCACGGTCTGCACACCGTTGCGGGCTAGCACATCGGCACAGGCTAGCCCTGCTGGGCCAGCACCGACGATCGCCGCGCGTTTGCCACTGGGAACAACATGCGTCATATCGGGCGACCAGCCCATTTCTATCGCAGTGTCGGTAATGTAGCGTTCAACGTTACCGATGGTAATCGCCCCGTATTCCTTGCCCAACGTACAGGCTCCTTCGCATAGCCGATCCTGCGGGCACACTCGGCCACAGATTTCCGGCAGGCTGCTGGTTTGGTGTGATAGCTCTACGGCTTCAAGAATGCGTCCCTGTTTTGCCAGACTCAGCAGTTCGGGAATATTGTTATGCAGCGGGCAGGTCCACTCGCAGATCGCGCGTTTGCCGCAAGAAAGGCAGCGATCTGCCTGATCTTCTGTCTGCTGCATGGAGAAGCCATGATAGATTTCATCAAACGTGGAGATTCTCTGGGCCAGTGGCTTTTTCTCGGCATCCCGGCGCGGCCAGTTTTTTCTTTTGCTGAGCGGATGGGTTGTCAGCGTTTTCAGCACGGGCGTTTCACGCTGCCAGTGAGCGGAGGAACGCAGCGCCATTACCTGCTGTTTCTCCTGACGGCGGGCCGCTAACGTTTGCTCGCTGACGAGCTGTAAGGCCTGAGTTGGACAGGCTTCTACGCACGCTTGCCCTTCTGGACGATCGGCGCAGAGATCGCATTTGTGGGCGATGGTGCTGTTGTCCACAGGGCTTGTCACCATGGACATCGCGCCGAACGGGCAAGCCAGTACACAGCTTTTGCAGCCGATGCACTTTTCCTGAACGAGCTGAATGCTATTGTCTTTTCTGATCAAGGCCTGTGTTGGGCACACGCTGGCGCAGGGGGCATCTTCACAATGACGGCAGGTCACGGCAGCCCGCAGTGTTGGCGTATTGAATGCTTTGATTCTGGGCTGAAACACCGCTGCGCTATCTGGATAGCGCTCGTCATTGTGTGAAATGACACAGGCGATTTCGCATGCATGGCATCCCATACAGTCTTGAGTACTGGCAATAACAAATCGGTTCATTACCTTTTCCCACTCTGGATCCCTCGATCGTAGCCTTTATCCTAATAGCTGGATAACCCTCTGATCTTGATATAGAGCAGGTAAAAAGTCGGTTAATGTTAAATCTCATCCGTGTTATTAATAAAATTATTGAATCGTTTCAGTAAGTTGTCATGTTATGCGAAAGTAATGGTCTGGTTGCATATAACCTTATTTTTTGTCTGGTTTACAGTGGTTTATCTCGGGTAAAAATTCTGGTTTTCATTATTTTTGTTAATTTTCCCATGAAATAACTCGTTACTTTTCCTTACGCCCCTCATAATGTTGGTCGCTATTTGCATGCAGCAAAACAATGTTGCAGCTAAATAACGCGTTTACGGCATTTTCATTATGAATCAATAACAGAGCGTTGCTCAGGTTAATGGATTGTCACTAAGGGATAGTGTTATGAATAAAAAAGTCGTTCTTTGTTCTGTATTCATGTCAGCTGCGCTATTGAGCGGATGTGCCACAGAGTCTTCCCGTACCGTAGAAGCACAAAAAGTGACTTCTTACAGTACGCTTTATCAGGGCGTTCGCAGCCCGATTTCCGTCGGAAAATTTGAAAACCGCTCTAACTACATGAACGGGATTTTTTCTGATGGCGTTGACCGCTTAGGTAATCAATCCAAGACCATTCTTGTTAGCCATCTTCAGCAGAGTGGCCGCTTTAACGTGTTGGATCGCACCAATATGGAAGAGCTGAAAGCAGAAGCGGGTATTAAAGGGCAAACGCAGACGCTGAAAGGCGCTAGCTATGTTGTTACCGGCGATGTGACCGAGTTTGGTCGCAAAGAAGTGGGTGACCATCAGCTATGGGGCATCCTGGGTCGCGGTAAAACACAGGTTGCTTACGCAAAAACCACGCTGAACATCGTGAACGTGCAAACGTCTGAAGTGGTGTATTCCGTACAGGGTGCGGGCGAGTACACCTTATCCAACCGTGAAATTATCGGTTTTGGCGGCACAGCTAGCTATGACTCGACGCTGAACGGCAAAGTACTGGATTTGGCGATTCGTGAGGCCGTTAATAATCTGGTTGCAGGAATTGAAAGCGGTGCCTGGCGCCCAGCGAACTAAGGGAATAGGAATATAACCATGTTATCTCATAAGAAAATTGTCCTGCTACTGGCAGCGACAGTATTAGCAGGCTGTGCGTCCCAGCCAAAAACGATTTACAGCTGGGATAAATACCAGCCTGCACTTTATGATTATTATCAACAGGATAAAGTCGGCCCAGAGCAGCAGATTCTTGCGTTGAATGAATCGATCGAAAAAGCGAAAGCTGCCAATAAACCTGTCCCGCCGGGACTCTATGCTCAACTTGGGTTGCTGTACGCCAACACTGGCCGTGATAGCGAAGCTCGCCAACAGTTTGAAACTGAAAAAGCGAAATTCCCTGAATCAGCACCTTTTATGGACTTCCTGTTGAGTAAAAATAAAGGGAGCATTAAATGAATCGTTTCTTAGGATTATGTGGTCTGGTTTTTGCGCTGGTACTGACCGGCTGTGCTAAACCCGTGCCTTATGACTACACGGCATTTAAGCAGAGCAAGCCTAAGTCCATTCTGGTATTGCCGCCAGTTAACCATTCCCCAGATGTGAAAGCGAGCTATAGCCTGCTTTCTCAAGTCACCTATCCGCTGGCGGAGTCGGGTTATTACGTCTTGCCTGTCGCTGTAGTGGACGAAACGTTCAAACAGAATGGTCTGTCGACCGCGGCGGATATTCATGCGCTGAGTACGGCGAAGTTGCATCAAATCTTTGGTGCTGATGCTGCGCTGTATTTGGACGTAAAAGAGTACGGCACGTCATACATCGTGATTAATAGCGAAACCCGCGTTTCTGCGGATGCGCGTCTGGTGGATCTGCGTACCGGAAAACTGTTGTGGAGCGGAAGCGCAACGGCGTCCAGCAACGAACAGCAGTCAAATTCTAACGGCGGCATCATCGGTATTCTGGTGCAGGCTGCGGTGAATCAAATCGCGGACACGATCTCCGACAAAGGCCACGATGTTGCTGGCGTGACCAGCGCGCGTCTGCTGGCGGCGGGCCATTCACGCGGTATGCTGTACGGGCCTCGGTCACTGCAATACGGTAAAGAAGCCTACTAAGTTTCTTGGTAGTTCATCGTTACCTTGCAGTACGTCGTTATAGTGTAAGACGTCGCTAAATCATCAACGCCGTTCGTGATTGAACGGCGTTTTTTATTGTCTGAACCGATGAGTCGGTGGTGCTATACATCAGCGGCCTGATGACGATGCTGTTTACTATTGCGGGTTGTCCAGACGAAGGCCGCGGTCAGCAGCAGGATCAGCGTGGCTGCGGCCAGCACAATGGAAAAACCTGAATCAAAGGCAGAATGGGCCTGTGTGGTAAGCATCTGCCGCATATTTTCCGGTAAGGATTCGGCAAAAATTAACGCTTCATCCAGACTGTCATACGCGGTGTCCGGTGCAGCAAACCCAGAGGGCAGCATAAACGTTGCGGAATAAGCGAAAGACAGCAAACTGCCCATCAGCGTCACGCCCGTTGCGCCCCCTAATTCATACGACACCTCTTCGATTGACGCCGCCATACCCGCTTTTGACGCTGGCGCAACCTGCATAATGGTGCTCGAAGCGGCCGTCATGGTGGAGCCCACGCCTGCGCCAATAACGGTTAGGCTGATGATTTGTATAATGGTGGGCGCATTGTGCAGCAGCAGATAGCTTCCCATCCCCAGCCCCGAAATCAACAGGCCAGCGGCTAGCATTGTCCCGCTATTCACGCGCGGCAGTATCTTTCCGGTTAACGGGCCAGAGATAAAGGACGCCAATGACAGCGGTAAAATGAACAACCCCGCCTGTAACGGAGATAGTCCGACGACGAGCTGCAATCGCTGGGTGAAAGCCAGTTCCATACCGATCAAAGCGGCAGCGGCCACGATAGCGGCGGCTACAGCCGCGCTGAAAGGCGGCAGGCGGAAGAGAGAGAAATCGACCAGAGGGTGCTTGCTGTTACGCTGACGCCGCACGAACAGAGTAATGAAAGCCACGCCGATGAGCAGAGCGATTAGCGCATCCTCATAAGATGGAACCCGCTTGCCCAGCTCTTTTATGGCATAGGTTACACCAATCAAACCCACCATAATTAATAGAGAACCGATGAAATCCCAGCGTTGGGAGGCGTTGCCCGGCCGGTGTGGAATCACGGTGATTCCCATGATGAGCGCAAGCAAAACGACCGGTACATTAATGAGGAAAACCGATCCCCACCAGAAGTACTCAAGCAGTATCCCGCCCATCACGGGGCCAAACGCCGCGCCACCGGATGCCACAGCAGCCCAGATACCGATCGCCAGTGCGCGTTCCCGTTCATCAGTAAATGTCAGACGAATAATCGACAGTGTGGCGGGCATCATCATTGCGGCACCGATCGCGAGTAGCGCGCGAGCAGCGATAAGCATACTAGGTGTGGGCGAATAGGCGGCAAACAGTGACGCCGCACCAAAGACCACCAGTCCAGAAATAAATAGAGGTTTATGGCCTAGCTTATCGCCCAACGTGCCCATCCCCAGCAGTAAACCGGAGGCAACCAGCGCATAGATATTGACGATCCACAGCTTTTCCGATGCAGTCGCGTGCAGGTCGTGAGTCAGTGTCGGGAGTGCGGTGTACAGCACCGTCATGTCGATAACAATCAGGAACAGGGCGCTGGAAACAATGGCCAGGGTCAGCCACTTCTTTGGTGATTGCATAGCAGGATCTCTACCTTGAACTTCTATTTTTCATCTGTTGGATAGCGTTCTGATGATATAGAATTGCTTTTTAAATACAAACGTATTTTAAATTGAGGAAGACATGGGGCGTCATAAGAGTATTAATCGTGCGTGCGTGTTGGATGCGGCGGAGCAGATTGTCCGTACGCAGGGAACGGCTGCGTTGACTATCGATGCGGTCGCTAAAGCTGCGGGCGTGACAAAAGGCGGTATTCAGTCGAGTTTCGGGACGAAAGACGAGCTGATTCACGCGATGTATCAGCGCTGGGAAGATGAGTTTGATGAGATGGCCGCCGTGTGCATCGGTACGGATGATAGTCGGGAAGCCAGAGTGCGTGCGCACGTTGATATCACTTATCGGACGGATGCCGCAGAAGGCGATCGAGCGGCGGGCATGATGGCCTCGTTGTTGAATACGCCTGAGCACCTTGCTAGATCGCAGGCGTGGTACGACAGCCAATTGGCTGGGCTTGACCTGGATTCGCAGGAAGGGCGAGATGCTCGGCTGGCGTTTCTGGCATCCGAAGGGGCATTCCTGCTGCGCTATTTTGGCTTTATGGCGGTCGATGACGAGACCTGGAAAGCCATTTTCTCTGATATTTCCCGCCTGCTACCCGAGCGCACTGCTTCCTGAGTCAGAACCTCTTTTCAGAAGGCGCATTGATTATGGTTTGGCGGATGATTGTTCGTCTGACTGCTGCGTCGCCATAATCTTGTCCAGATTCCCTTCGACCCATATCGCCAGCTCTTTTACCCGTACACCTACCTCTTTGCCTAATGGGGTGAGGCTATACTCAACATGTGGTGGGACAACCGGATAGGCTGTTCGCAGGACAAAACCATCACTTTCCAACCATTGCAGGGTCTGCGCCAGCATGCGCTCGCTCACGCCGCCAATCCGTCGACGCAGTTGACTGAAGCGATGAGTATCATCAAGTAATGCGATCAGAATCAGTACGCCCCAGCGGCTGGTGACGTGGTTAAGTATCTGGCGAGACGGACATTTTTCCGCGAAGACATTGCCGGTTGGCAGAATGGGGAGCAATAAATCAATGGGTGTTTTGGGTTGACTCACTATACTTACCTTTATGTATGTACTTACTTAAAGTTAGCTTTGCCGATATTATGCCAGCCAGTATCTGTTAATAAAAGACAGTTAATAAAGACAGTCAATAAAAGGAGATCAAGATGATTGCTATTACTGGTGCATCCGGCCAACTGGGCCGTTTGGTTATCGCACAACTGTTAGAGAAGGTTCCGGCGAGCGACATCGTGGCGCTGGTGCGTGATGTCAATAAAGTTGCCGATCTGTCTGCAAAAGGCGTGCAGGTGAAAGCCGCGGATTACAATCAGCCAGAAGCGCTGGCTTCCGCGCTGCAAGGTGTGGATAAGGTGCTGCTGATCTCTTCAAGCGAAGTGGGTCAGCGTGCGGTACAACACCGCAATGTCATCGATGCGGCGGTGAAAGCCGGTGTGAAGCTGGTGGCGTACACCAGCCTGCTGCACGCGGATAAGTCCCCTCTGGTGCTGGCAGAAGAACACCGCCAAACGGAGACGTTGCTGAAGGATTCTGGTTTACCGCATGTCCTGCTGCGCAACGGCTGGTATACCGAAAACTATGCGGCCAGCATCCCTGCGGCGCTGGAACACGGTGTGTTTATCGGTAGCGCGGGTGAAGGAAAAATTACGTCTGCAACCCGTGAAGACTTCGCTGCCGCAGCGGTCGCAGTGCTGACGCAGGAAGGACAGGCTGGCAAGGTTTACGAACTGGCTGGCGACGAGCCTTACACACTGGCAGAGCTGGCGGCGGAAGTTAGTAAACAGTCTGGAAAAAGTATCGGTTATCAAAATCTGTCCGAAGCGGAGTTTGCCGCCGCGCTGGTTTCAGCCGGCCTACCTGAGGGTTTCGCGCAGATTATTGCGGATTCGGACACTGGTGCATCTAAAGGTGGTCTGTTTGATGACGGTAAGCAACTGAGCCGCCTGATCGGTCGCCCAACCACGCCGCTGTCAGCCGTCGTGAAAGCGACGCTGCAAAAGTAACAAGAATAAAAAGTAACGTGTTAACAATCGGTCCGGAGGTCATTCTGGGCCGATGGCTTTTCGTGCGGCGGATGGAACCGTGAGGATGTCGGTAGAAGCTAAAATCGAGATGGCCTCTGCATTGGTGCAATAACAGAAATGGCGTAATAACTGAAAATGGGCGTTTCGTCGCACGGAAACGCCCATTTTATACCGTCAGAAATCGTAATCCCGAAACCGGGCAACCATCGCAAGTAAATTACGAAGATCTTAATACCGCATTTAATAAGGATGCTTGCCAGATTTACAGAGAAAAAGTAGCGGCGGTAATGGCAGGCATCATACGTCACATTGAACCCCGTAGGCGGGGTTATACTGAAGCTCTTTTGTTGTGCGGTAGGCTTGGTCAGGATGATTGACCACTTCTGGATAGAGATAATCGATTAAGTCTTCTTGCTCTCTGATTTAATCTAAATGATTGTATTTTGAAGTTATATATTTTCGTGCTAGCCGTGAAAAAGCAAAGACTATATGATACAAAAATTACAATTTGTAGGTTTTGTAAATTATATGCAAGCAACCAAGATAGACTCTCAACTACTTGAAAAAGCTACGAGCATCTTCGCTGAATTGGGCTTACCGATTGAGCAGGCCATCAACGTATTTTTAGCAAAGTCCGTTCAGGCCAAAGGCTTTCCGTTTTCTGTTGCCCTTGAAAATGAAGCACAAGCACAGGAAGCTGCACAAACGCAACACAATATCAGCAACACCGAGATCACTGAAGCGATCCAATACTTGGTTGAACATGCTCTGCCACTAAGTGAAATAGAAAACCTCACGCAGCTAACCTATTGTCGCAACACCTTTGGGTTGTCATTCCCTGTGCTCAAACTCGCTAAATCACCACGGCCAGAAGACATTCGTAGTGCGGCCAAAGATGCCAAAGAACGAAACCGCTATTCCACCACCAGAGTGGCTCAGCGAGACCAAAAAACCTACGTTATTTGCACCCAATGGACCGACAGACACCGTAGCGCATTTTGCCGTTGGCAAGCCATTTTTAGCCGTGACATCTAGATAACTCGCAAGATGAACCTCAAACAATGAACTGGTTTTTAACGATTTAACTTTATTTAGGCAGTATCAATGAACTTACAAGACAAAGAACAAAGCGCCAGGCTCTGCTGAAAGAAGGTGATATCGCTCGAACGCTGCTCAAAGACCAACAAGTTATGGCGAGTTATGTTGAGCTGATTTTTGACATGATGAAGCAGAGGGCGGCTGATCCACTGAATAACCAACATGGCTAAAGATTTAACAGAGTCTTTGAATGACAGACAAAAAGCGGAGTAACACCTCACATTGAGTGGTGTTCAGTTTAATGGTGATGCGGTGTTCACTAAGCAACAAGGCATTATTGGCTCTGTAACAGCTATGGGGCAAAAATGACAAACGCAATAAGGTTAATTGAATGACAGATAACATCCCACTTGCCCCTCAAGGTGAGTTTGTTCTTTTTACCAGTGCTGATGGGCAAACCCGTGTTGAGTGTCGCTTTGAGTCCGATACGTTGTGGCTTTCTCAGGCCATGATCGGTGAGTTATATGGAAAAGCGAAAGCGACCATTAGCGAACATATAAAAAATATTTTTGCTGAAGGTGAATTGGACGAAAATTCAGTTGTTCGGTTATACCGAACAACTGCGGCAGATGGGAAATCATACAATGTCCAATACTTTAGCCTGCCACTGGTATTAGCGGTGGGGTATCGCGTCCGTTCAAGCCGCGGCACTCAGTTCCGCCAGTGGGCAACGCAAACCTTACAAGAGTACCTGATTAAAGGATTCGTTATGGATGACGAGCGCCTGAAAAATCCGCCCGTTGGTCATTCTGCGGTGCCAGATTATTTTGATGACTTGCTGGAGCGGATCCGCGATATCCGCGCCAGTGAGCGTCGCGTTTATCTGCGAGTCAAAGAAATCTTTACCATGGCTGCCGATTACGAGCCATCCAACCAAGAAACCAACCGCTTCTTTCAAACTATCCAGAATAAGCTGCATTATGCCTGTACGCATATGACCGCGGCTGAGCTTATCGCCAGCCGTGTGGATGCCAGCAAACCGGATATGGGTCTGACCAGCTATAAAGGCGATGAAGTCCGCAAAACCGACGTCACTGTTGCCAAGAACTATCTGCGTGAAGACGAAATCAAAGAGCTCAACCGCATCGTCAATATGTGGCTCGATTTTGCTGAAGACCAAGCCTTACGTCGCAAGCAGGTGTTCTTACAAGACTGGACCGATAAACTTGACCAGTTTTTAAGTTTTAATGATCGGGACGTTTTAAATGGAGCAGGAAAAATCTCCAGAAAAGAGGCAGATGACAAAGCGAAATTGGAGTTTGATCGCTTTGCAGTACAGCGCCGTCGTTTAAAAGAAGCCGAAGGCGCACGGGCCAATATTGCAGCACTCAAGGCCATTCTCAAAAAAGACAAATAGCCGCTACATCAACGCGAGTGTTCCAGGATATGGATGGCCAGGTCGTTTATCTTGAATAGCATTCTCATACTCGATCTTACCCATGTCACGTGGACACAAAAATCCCTGACTCTTGGTGAAAGCGAATAGACATCAATGGAAAAAAGATCTCGCATAACAATCAGCTATGCGAGATCAGCGGAAGTGAATGGACGCTTACGAACTCAGCGTCACTTCCCAATACAAAAACTCGAAAAGATACGCCCCAGCAGGTCGTCGGAGGTGAACTCGCCAGTGATTTCACTCAGGGACTGCTGCGCCAGCCGCAGTTCTTCAGCCAGCAATTCGCCCGCGTAGGCGCTCACCAGCTGTTCTTTCCCTTGAATCAGATGCTGTGCCGCCAGTTCCAGTGCTTGCAGGTGGCGACGTCGGGCCAGAAAACCGCCTTCCGTATTGCTGGTGAATCCCATGCTTTGCTTGAGATGGTCGCGCAGCGTATCGATGCCTTCACCCGTGCGGGCGGACAGTCGGATAAGTGAGTGAGTATTCACCTCTTCGATGCCAAGCGTTTCGCCAGTCACGTCAGCTTTGTTGCGTACCACGGTAATCGGCAGCGTTTTTGGCAGGCGTGCCATAAATTCTGGCCAGATTTGCTCAGGCTCGGTCGCCTGCGTGGTAGTGCCGTCTACCATGAACAGCACGCGATCGGCCTGTTCGATTTCCTGCCAGGCGCGCTCAATACCAATGCGTTCGACTTCATCGCTGGCATCGCGTAGCCCGGCGGTGTCGATGATATGCAGCGGCATGCCGTCGATATGGATGTGTTCACGTAGTACGTCGCGTGTCGTTCCGGCGATATCCGTCACAATGGCGGCTTCACGACCGGCTAACGCATTGAGTAAGCTGGATTTACCGGCATTAGGGCGACCTGCAATTACGACTTTCATCCCTTCACGTAGCAGGCTCCCCTGATGCGCTTCGGCTCTGACGGCATCCAGATCGGCCATCACGCCATTGAGCTGTGCTTCAATTTTGCCATCGGAGAGAAAGTCGATCTCTTCATCTGGGAAGTCGATGGCAGCTTCGACGTAGATTCGCAGGTGAGTGAGTGCTTCCACTAACTGATTTATACGGGTCGAAAATACGCCTTGCAGAGAGTTCAGCGCTGAGCGGGCGGCCTGTTCTGAACTGGCGTCAATCAGATCGGCGATAGCTTCCGCCTGCGCGAGATCGAGTTTGTCGTTCAGGAAGGCACGTTCAGAGAATTCGCCAGGACGCGCAATGCGCACGGTAGATAGCGTCAGAATACGTTGCAGGAGCAAATCAAGAATAACCGGACCGCCGTGACCCTGAAGCTCTAATACGTCTTCACCGGTAAAGGAGTTCGGGCCGGGAAACCAGAGGGCAATACCCTGATCGAGCGTGGTGCCGTTGGCATCACGGAACGGCAGATAATCGGCGTGACGCGGCTTGGGAAGTTTACCCAGAACGGCATGCGCCACGTCTGCGGCCGCCTGTCCTGAAATACGCAAAATACCCACGCCTCCGCGTCCCGGTGGCGTGGCTTGGGCGACGATGGTGTCGGTATTACTCATGATGTTCTCTCTGCATTGATGCCTGTCTGGCAGGCTATTTTACGTATCGTTGGCTGATAAAACAGCCATTAAAAAAATAAGGCGGTCAATGACCGCCTTACGCTTTCTATCGGTTAGCCATCAACCGGATTATTTTTTCTCGCGGCTATGCAAGCCACGTTTTTCCAGACCGCGGTAGATCAACTGCTGCTGGAGAATGGTAACCAGGTTGCTGACGATGTAGTACATAACCAGACCTGACGGGAACCACAGGAAGAAGACCGTAAAGATGACCGGCATGTAGGTCATGATCTTCTGCTGCATTGGGTCGGTCACGGTGGTTGGTGACATCTTCTGGATGAAGAACATCGTCACGCCCATCAGGATCGGCAGAATGTAGTACGGGTCTTGTGCAGACAGGTCATGAATCCACAGCGCGAACGGCGCGTGACGCAGTTCAACAGAGCCCATCAGCATGTAATACAGTGCCAGGAAGATTGGCATCTGAATCAGCAGTGGGAAGCAGCCGCCCAGCGGGTTCACTTTCTCTGACTTGTACAGCGCCATCATTTCCTGACTCATGCGCTGTTTGTCATCACCAATACGCTCACGCATCGCCTGCAGTTTAGGCTGCAGCAAGCGCATTTTCGCCATAGAGGTGTATTGCGCTTTCGTCAGCGGGTACATGATACCGCGCACGATAAAGGTAATGGCAATGATGGAGAAGCCCCAGTTGCCAATAAAGCTGTGCAGGAATTTCAGCAGCTTAAACAGCGGCTGAGAAATAAACCACAGCCAGCCGTAATCGACAGTCAGATCCAGATGCGGTGCGACAGCAGCCATCTTGTCCTGAATTTCCGGGCCGACCCACAGAGTGGTTTTCAGATCCTGTTGGCTACCTGCGGCAACCACAACCGGAGCGGATTTGAAGCCAATGGCGGCCTGACCGTTACCCAGTTTACTGGTGTAGAAGGTGTTAGCGCCTGCCGTAGTTGGGATCCACGCGGTTGCGAAGTACTGTTGCAGCATCGCTACCCAGCCACCGTTGGTGGTGATGTTCAGGTTTTCGTCCATGTCGCTGAAGCTGTACTTTTTGTACTTGTCTTCACTGGAAGAGAACGCCGCGCCACGATAAGTGTGCAGTGCAAAGTTGCTGCTGCCGGTATCGCGGTGCTTAGGTAATTCGATAGATTGCTTTAACTGACCGAACAACGTGAGTTCCAGAGGCTGAGCGCTGGTGTTGTTGACGCTATAGTCAACGTTCAGTGCATAGTCGCCACGTTTCAGAACGAACGTTTTGGTATAGGTTACGCCGTCAGCCGCAGTGTATGTCATCGGGATGCGCAGTTCGCTCTGACCATCTGCCAGCTCGAAGCTATCTTGCGTGGTGGTAAACAGCGGACGCGGGCCGTTAGCCGGGTTGTCCGGGCCGTTTTTGCCAGTCAAACCGCTCTGAGCCTGATAGACAAACTCGGATGTGGTTTCCAGCAGGTGGAAAGGTTTATCTGAACCCAATGTGTCCGGGTAAGCCAGCAGATGCGCTTGCTCGATGTCACCG
The DNA here is from genome assembly GCF_016950255.1 of Pectobacterium brasiliense. Lineage (NCBI taxonomy): Bacteria > Pseudomonadati > Pseudomonadota > Gammaproteobacteria > Enterobacterales > Pectobacteriaceae > Pectobacterium > Pectobacterium brasiliense. The sequence goes on from NZ_JACGFN010000001.1 coordinate 3,096,300, forward strand.
CCACGCGTGTTGATTGTCAGCGACAGCACATCGGTTTTCACCGTGATCAGTTTGCCTTGACCGCTGGCAGGTACGCCCTGGTTGGTAGCATCACCGGTCACTGCGTTCGTCGCCTGCTGTATGGCCTGCGTGGTTGCTGGCGGATTTTTATCCGTCTCCCAAGCCTGCCAAAGCATAAAGGTTACGAATAGCAGAGCGATGAGAAGAAGATTGCGTTGCGAATCCATCGTTAATGTTCTCTGTTATTGTCGGTTTTTGGCGGTACGGGATCATCACCACCAGGGTTCAAAGGATGGCATTTTAATACGCGTTTAAGCGTCAACCAACAGCCTTTTATCATGCCGAACCTGCGTATTGCTTCAATACCGTATTGCGAGCACGTTGGCCGGAACCGACAATGCGGTCCGAGCAACGGGCTGATAACGAGTTGATAACCGCGTATCAACCCGATCAGGAGTCGGGAGCCAAACGACAATGCCGACGCCATAGTTTTTCCAATGCTTCCGTCAGGGTACGGTTATCCAGTTCAGACACCCCTTTTTTCACAAGCACCACAAAGTCCATTGAAGGCAATGAATGTTGGTGCAGGCGAAAGCTTTCGCGCGTCAGGCGTTTAATCCGATTGCGTTCATGAGCACGTTTTACATGCTTTTTGGCGACGGTAAGACCGATGCGGGGATGCCCCAGCGAGTTCAGGCGGCCGAGAATGGTGATGTGCGGCGTGCCAGCCCGTTGCGGTTGCTGGAAGACGAAAGTGAAATGACTGGGAGTTAACAAACGTAACTCCCTGGGAAATGCTAGCTTAACCACTCGGTGGGTTAGCTTTTATTACTTAGAAACAGACAGACGAGTACGGCCTTTCGCACGACGGCGGGCCAGAACTTGACGACCATTTTTGGTGGCCATACGAGCACGGAAACCATGGCTACGGTTACGCTTCAATACGGACGGTTGGAAAGTGCGTTTCATGGCGATTTCTACCTAAACTTGGAAAATTATAACTTCACAGTAAACGCGTTTGGCTGTTCGGCGTGAAAAAATGACCGACGCCTCAATCGCATATCACAGCTATATAACGGAAAGAGGCAGGATTGTAATAATTGTACAGTCCTGAGTCAATTAACATCACACTTAACACGCCAGCCATTCCGATTATTTTTGGAATTTCTGCCTGCCAGAGCACAGAAAAGGCGTAGACGCGCGGGCAGGGAATTATACGGACTCTGCTGCAAAGCGCAAGGATCCTCCAACGATCTGTCCGACAAGATCATGATCGATGTCACCGTAACGATCGTGCCTCCGAGGGTATGCTTGGGTGCGCTTCATCGCAGGCGGATAAAATGTGTGCTAGCCGCCCCTTTGCCGTGTTGCGGGGTGCTGCGATAAGAATAGCCTGTGGATAAAAAGGATCGAAACTGTGCAGAAGGGGAAGATCTCTTCGGCGGATTAGGTTATGATCCGCGGTTCCGTTAGCGATCCTTTTGACGGGATCGTCGGAGTAAACCGCCGCGCTACGTGGTGTGCCTGCTGTCTGTATTGTGAATGAAACAATCGTGGATGACGCAGGTGCCAAAAAATCATGAGTCACATAAATAACGTCTTATTCTTTTCTTTTTGATCGTTCTTGTTCGAGTGGAGTCCGCCGTGTCACTTTCGCTTTGGCAGCAGTGTCTTGCCCGTTTGCAGGATGAGTTACCTGCCACAGAATTCAGTATGTGGATACGCCCGTTGCAGGCGGAGCTGAGTGATAACACTCTGGCGCTCTACGCCCCCAATCGTTTTGTGCTGGATTGGGTTCGTGATAAATACTTAAATAATATCAATGTCCTGCTGAATGATTTCTGCGGGATGGATGCCCCTTTACTGCGTTTCGAAGTGGGGAGCAAACCGCTGGTTCAGGCAGTAAGCCAGCCGGCGCAGTCGCACCACAATCCTGTCAGCGTTGCGCGGCAACAGCCAGTGCGTTCGGCTCCGGTACGGCCAAGTTGGGATAACTCGCCGGTACAGGCAGAGCATACCTACCGTTCGAATGTGAACCCCAAGCATACGTTTGATAACTTCGTTGAGGGTAAATCGAACCAGCTAGCCCGTGCAGCGGCGCGTCAGGTGGCTGATAACCCCGGCGGCGCGTATAACCCGCTGTTTCTGTATGGCGGCACTGGCTTAGGTAAAACGCACTTATTGCACGCGGTGGGGAATGGCATCATTGCCCGCAAACCCAATGCGAAAGTGGTTTACATGCACTCCGAGCGTTTCGTGCAGGATATGGTGAAAGCGTTGCAGAACAATGCGATTGAGGAATTCAAACGCTACTACCGTTCTGTTGATGCGCTGCTAATCGATGATATCCAATTCTTTGCTAATAAAGAGCGCTCGCAAGAAGAGTTCTTTCATACCTTTAATGCGTTGCTGGAAGGCAACCAGCAAATCATCCTGACGTCTGACCGCTACCCGAAAGAGATCAACGGCGTGGAAGATCGCCTGAAATCCCGCTTTGGTTGGGGGTTAACGGTCGCGATTGAACCGCCAGAGCTGGAAACCCGCGTGGCGATTCTGATGAAGAAAGCGGATGAAAACGACATCCGTCTGCCTGGTGAAGTGGCGTTCTTTATTGCCAAACGCCTGCGTTCTAACGTGCGTGAGCTGGAAGGCGCACTGAACCGCGTTATCGCGAATGCCAATTTTACCGGCCGCTCGATCACTATTGATTTTGTGCGTGAGGCGCTGCGCGATCTGCTGGCGTTGCAGGAAAAACTGGTTACTATCGACAATATTCAAAAGACCGTGGCGGAATACTATAAAATCAAGGTAGCCGACCTGCTGTCTAAACGTCGTTCCCGCTCGGTGGCGCGTCCGCGCCAGATGGCGATGGCGTTGGCGAAAGAACTGACGAATCACAGCCTGCCGGAAATCGGCGATGCCTTTGGCGGGCGTGACCATACGACGGTGTTGCATGCCTGCCGCAAGATTGAGCAGTTGCGTGAAGAAAGCCACGACATCAAAGAAGATTTTTCCAATTTAATCAGAACTCTATCGTCATAACACTATGAAATTTATTGTTGAACGCGAACGTCTGTTAAAGCCATTACAACAGGTCAGCAGCCCGCTGGGCGGCCGACCGACTTTACCGATTCTGGGCAACCTGCTGATTCAGGTGACGGAAGGCGCGCTGTCGCTGACCGGTACCGATCTGGAAATGGAAATGGTGGCGAAGGTTGCGCTGACGCAGCCGCATGAGCCGGGCGCTACGACCGTCCCTGCTCGCAAACTGTTTGATATTTGCCGGGGTTTGCCGGAAGGCGCGGAAATCACGATTATGCTGGATGGCGATCGCATGCTGGTGCGTTCTGGCCGCAGCCGTTTCTCGCTGTCCACGCTGCCCGCAGCGGATTTCCCTAATCTGGACGACTGGCAGAGCGAGGTTGAATTCTCGCTGCCGCAGGCGACGATGAAGCGTTTGATCGAAGCGACGCAGTTTTCGATGGCGCATCAGGATGTCCGTTACTATCTCAACGGTATGCTGTTTGAAACCGAAGGCGAAGAGCTGCGCACGGTTGCGACCGATGGTCACCGTCTGGCGGTTTGCTCCATGCCAGTTGGGCAATCTTTACCGTCACATTCGGTGATCGTACCGCGTAAAGGCGTGATGGAGTTGGTGCGTCTGCTGGATGGCGGTGATACCCCGCTGCAACTGCAAATCGGCAGCAACAATATTCGCGCGCATGTCGGCGACTTCATTTTCACGTCAAAGCTGGTCGATGGGCGTTTCCCGGATTATCGCCGCGTATTGCCGAAGAACCCGGATAAAACGCTGGAAGCCAGCTGCGATTTACTCAAGCAGGCCTTCTCCCGTGCGGCAATTCTATCGAATGAAAAATTCCGCGGTGTGCGTCTGCATCTGATTCAGAATCAGCTCAAAATTACTGCTAACAACCCAGAGCAGGAAGAAGCGGAAGAGATTCTGGATGTGCAGTACGACGGCACCGAGATGGAAATTGGCTTTAACGTTAGCTACGTACTGGATGTGCTGAACGCGCTGAAGTGCGAAGGGGTGCGTTTACTGCTGACCGATTCCGTTTCCAGCGTGCAGATCGAAGATAGCGCCAGCCGGGCGGCGGCCTATGTCGTCATGCCAATGCGGTTGTAGAATTATCGGGCAAGTTTACTTGCCCTTTCATCATTAAGATAACTGCAACATGGCTCTTACTCGTCTTCTCATCAAAGATTTCCGTAACATTGAGGCGGCCGATCTGGCGCTGGTTCCCGGCTTTAATTTTTTAGTGGGTGCCAACGGCAGCGGTAAAACCAGCGTGCTGGAAGCGATTTATACGCTAGGGCACGGGCGGGCGTTTCGTAGCATCCAGGCGGGGCGCGTGATTCGTCACGATCAGCCAGAATTTGTACTGCATGGTCGTATTGATGGTACGGAAACGGAGCGATCCGTTGGGTTAAGCAAAAACCGTCAGGGCGACAGCAAGGTACGGATTGACGGCAGCGACGGCCATAAAGTCGCTGAACTGGCGCAACTGCTACCGATACAGCTGATCACTCCGGAAGGATTTACCCTGCTCAACGGCGGCCCGAAATTTCGTCGCGCCTTTCTCGACTGGGGCTGTTTCCATAATGAACCCGGATTTTTCGCGGCCTGGAGCAACATGAAGCGTTTGTTGCGTCAGCGTAATGCGGCGCTGCGTCAGGTGAGTCACTATGGGCAACTTAGAGCCTGGGATCAGGAACTAGTGCCGCTGGCGGAACGTATCAGCGAATGGCGTGCGCAATACAGCGCGGCGATTGCCAATGATATCGCCACGACCTGTACGCAATTTTTGCCTGAATTTTCTCTCAGTTTCTCTTTCCAGCGCGGCTGGGATAAAGAAAGTGAGTATGCAGAACTGCTGGAACGGCAGTTCGAACGCGACCGTATGTTAGGTTATACGGCGCTGGGGCCGCATAAAGCCGACTTCCGCATCCGCGCCAGCGGCGTGGCCGTCGAGGATATGCTGTCCCGTGGTCAGCTCAAGCTACTGATGTGTGCGCTGAGGCTGGCTCAGGGTGAATTTCTCACCCGTCAGAACGGACTGCGCTGTCTGTATCTGATCGATGATTTTGCTTCCGAACTGGATAGTACCCGCCGCCGTTTGCTAGCCGAACGGTTAAAAGCCACCCATGCACAGGTTTTTGTTAGTGCCGTCAGCGCTGAACAGATAGAGGACATGGTTGGTGAAAAGGGCAAGATGTTCCGCGTAGAACAGGGTAAAATAACGGTTCAATCACAGGACTAAAATGAGCGAGAAACGTTGATGTCGAATTCTTATGACTCCTCAAGTATCAAGGTATTGAAAGGGCTGGATGCGGTACGTAAACGCCCAGGTATGTATATCGGCGATACGGACGACGGTACCGGCCTGCATCACATGGTATTCGAGGTTGTGGACAACGCTATCGACGAAGCACTCGCTGGCTATTGTAAAGACATTATCATCACCATCCATGCTGATAACTCGGTATCGGTGCAGGATGATGGTCGTGGTATTCCGACTGGCATTCACGAAGAAGAAGGTATCTCCGCGGCTGAAGTCATCATGACCGTGCTGCACGCGGGCGGTAAGTTCGATGATAACTCGTATAAAGTTTCTGGCGGCTTGCACGGCGTAGGGGTTTCCGTGGTTAACGCCCTGTCGGAAAAACTGACGCTGGTTATCCACCGCGACGGGAAACTTCACGAGCAAACCTATAAACACGGCGTGGCACAGGCACCGCTGGCTGTTACGGGTGAAACCAACAGAACCGGTACGACGGTGCGCTTCTGGCCGAGCCATGAGACGTTCACCAACGTGGTGGAATTCGAGTATGAGATTCTGGCCAAGCGTCTGCGCGAGCTGTCGTTCCTGAACTCCGGTGTCTCCATCCGCTTGATCGACGAGCGTGAGAAAGATAAAGCCGATCATTACCATTATGACGGCGGCATCAAGGCGTTTGTTGATTACCTGAACCGTAACAAGACGCCAATTCACCCGAACGTGTTTTATTTCTCGACGGTGAAAGATGATATCGGCGTGGAAGTGGCATTGCAGTGGAACGACGGTTTCCAGGAAAACATTTACTGCTTTACCAACAACATTCCACAGCGCGACGGTGGTACGCACTTGGCCGGTTTCCGTGCCGCGATGACCCGTACGCTGAATACCTACATGGATAAAGAAGGCTACAGCAAGAAAGCCAAAGTCAGCGCCACCGGTGACGATGCGCGTGAAGGGCTGATTGCCGTGGTTTCCGTGAAAGTGCCGGATCCGAAATTCTCCTCGCAGACCAAAGACAAGCTGGTTTCTTCCGAAGTGAAAACGGCGGTTGAATCGCTGATGAACGAGAAGCTGGTGGACTATCTGATGGAAAACCCATCGGATGCCAAAATCGTGGTCGGTAAAATTATTGATGCCGCACGTGCCCGTGAAGCGGCGCGTAAAGCGCGTGATATGACGCGTCGTAAAGGTGCGCTCGATCTGGCTGGCCTGCCGGGCAAACTGGCAGATTGTCAGGAACGAGACCCCGCGCTGTCTGAACTGTACCTGGTGGAAGGGGACTCAGCGGGCGGCTCTGCTAAGCAGGGGCGTAACCGTAAGAACCAGGCGATTCTGCCGCTGAAGGGTAAAATCCTGAACGTTGAGAAAGCGCGTTTTGACAAGATGCTTTCCTCGCAGGAAGTCGCGACGCTGATCACCGCGCTGGGCTGCGGCATTGGCCGTGATGAATACAACCCGGACAAACTGCGCTACCACAACATCATCATCATGACCGATGCTGACGTGGATGGTTCGCACATCCGTACTCTGCTGTTGACCTTCTTCTATCGTCAACTGCCTGAAATCGTTGAGCGTGGTCACGTGTATATTGCTCAGCCGCCGCTGTACAAGGTGAAAAAAGGCAAGCAGGAACAGTACATCAAAGATGATGAAGCGATGGATCAGTACCAGATCGCACTGGCGCTAGACGGCGCGACGCTGCACACCAATGCACAGGCTCCTGCGCTGGCGGGTGAACCGCTGGAGAAACTGGTTTCTGAACATTACGCCGTACAGAAGATGATTGGCCGCATGGAACGTCGCTTCCCACGTGTGTTCTTGAACCGCCTGATCTATCAACCAACGTTGGCTGAAGCCGATTTGGGCGAGCGTGAAAAAGTACAGGCGTGGGCGGAATCGCTGGTTAGCAGCCTGAACGAAAACGAGATTCACGGCAGCACATACAGTTTTGTCATTCATCATGATGAAGAGCGCAGCGTATTTGAACCCGCGCTGCGCGTGCGTACGCACGGTGTGGATACCGATTATCCGCTGGGCGCAGGCTTCGTGGCGGGTAGCGAATACCGCAAATTGAATCAGCTGGGTGAAAAACTGCGCGGCCTGATTGAAGAAGATGCGTACATTGAACGTGGTGAGCGTCGTCAACCGGTTGCCAGCTTTGAACAGGCGCTGGAGTGGCTGGTGAAAGAATCCCGCCGTGGTCTGACCGTACAGCGCTATAAAGGTCTGGGTGAAATGAACCCGGATCAGCTGTGGGAAACCACGATGGATCCGACTAGCCGCCGCATGCTGCGCGTGACGGTGAAAGACGCCATCGCCGCTGATGAGCTGTTCACGACGCTGATGGGTGATGCGGTTGAACCACGCCGTGCATTTATCGAAGAGAACGCCCTGAAAGCGATGAATATCGATATCTGATTTAGATAGATTCTGACCGCTGATAAGTCTTTCTGAAGAGTGAAAACGGTGATAATGGAATAGAAGAGTAAAGCGTTTGCGCCAGGGATGGCGCAATCCGAGCGCACAGGGATGTGTTTACAGCGTCTTTACGATCTATCCATTATCACCGCTCGATCGGTTTATCAGCAACCTGAGCCAGCTCCCTGCAGAGCTGGCTTTTTTATGTCTTTTTATCAGGCTAATGCACGGCGTTTGGCGCTGCGCATTTCCTGTAGCAGGGTGATGAAAGACGTGATCAGCATAAAGATAACGGCAGACCAGAAAATGGCGTGAGGATGGCCGTGATCCAGCAGCCAGCCGAACAGCACCGGCCCCGCGGCACCGCCAATGTTGAAACCGGTGGAGACAATCCCAAATACCCGTCCTTCTGCGCCCGGTGGTGACGCGGCGCGCACCAGCATATCCCGAGAAGGAGCGATCATGCCGGAGAGAAAACCAGCGGCGGCCAACAACGGCACGAGCACAACGGTGGGTAAAGAATACATGGCAACGATACTGACCAGCACGGCGGTGACGGCCAACGCCGCCGTCGCGACCAGCCCGTGGCGTTTAGTTTTATCTGCCAGTGAGCCGCCAGCTAATACGCCAAAGGCGCTGGCGAACAGGAACGCGGTCAGCGCCACGTTAGCCTGTGACAGCGACAAATCGTAGCCCGTGACTAACGCCGTCACCGAGAAGTTCTGGATTGAACCCGTACTTAAATTCAGCAGCAGGAACAGAATGAGCAGCGCCAGAATCGGCAGCGTGAAAACGGGCGCGCGCGATTTGCTCGGCTGGGTGCCTGTTGCTGTCGCAGGTTTCACCCGACTGGGTTCATCGCGATCGGTCAGAAGCAGCGGTATCGTCAGTAAGCCGAGGACGCCGGAAACGATGAATGCGCTACTGATGCCGGAAAAGGCGGCAACGGACAGCAAAATACCGGGCGCAATCGCGGTGCCTAAAAAGCCGGAGAAGGTATGTACCGAGAACGCGCGGCCCATGCGTTTCTCATCAATCCCGCGCGACAGCAAGGCGTAATCCGCCGGATGGTAAACCGCGTTCGCTACCCCAGCGAGCCCCATCGCGGCGACCAGCCAAACGTAGCTGCCTGAAAAGCCGAGCGAGAGAAAACAGAGGCTCCCGAGCGTGATACCGGCGGTTAACGTACGGCGTGCGCCGATGCGGTCCACCATAAAACCAATCGGTGTCTGCACGCAGGCGGAGACAATATTGAATACGCTGAGCGCAAACCCGAGCTCGACAAAGCTAATATCACGCTGGGCTGAAAGCAGCGGAATGAGCGCGGGCAGCACCATCATATGGAAATGACTCACCAGATGTGCCGATGAGATTTGCGCCAGTAGCGGGAGTTTTATAAATTTCATGTCACCCTTGCAGCATACAGGTTTGTAGATTTTAATCTGGTGAGAGCTGGCGCAAGAACAGGGCGTCACTCCCTGGTAAATGGATCATAAGGTTAGCATATTACTTATATCATCGATGGCGAATATTGATACCCGCCTTGTCGGCAGAATAGGGGGAGAATGGCGTGACGATAAAATCATATTTGGGTGGGTGTTTATGTGGTCAGATTCGGTTCAGAGCGACGGGTGAGCCGGGTAACCCACATGCCTGTTCCTGCACCTACTGTCAGCAGCATTCCGGTGCGCCAACGCTACTGTGGGTTGAGTTTCCCCGGTCGGCGGTTGAGTGGATCGGTGAAGGTGGAGAGCCTGCGCGCTATCGCTCCTCCGACTATTCCAGCCGAGCTTTTTGTCCGCACTGCGGCAGCACGCTTGGGGCGATTGATGATGAGCCGACCATTGCGCTGACGATTGGGAATTTTGATGAGAAAAACAGCCCAGAGCTGAAGCCAACATCGCATTCGTTCGAGGATTGCTGTCCACGCTGGGAATAACGCACAGGCCGTTTCCGGCCTGTGCAGGATTTTTACTGGTGAAAGGCTGTGATTACGAGAGCTTAAATACCAGCACTGTTTGCGTGAGCTGCCTGGCTTGTTCTTCCAGTGACGCCGCCGCCGCTGTGGCTTCCTGAACCAGCGCGGCGTTCTGCTGGGTGACGCCGTCCATCTCGTGAACCGCCTGCGTCACCTGGCTGATTCCGCGTGATTGTTCATCCGATGCTGAGACAATCTCGTCCATGATGTCTTTTACCGACGTGACGGCACTCAGCATTTCCTGCATGGTCTCACCGGCGTTCTGAACCAGCGTAACGCCGCTATCGACGCGACTGGCGGACTCCGTAATCAGTGCGGTGATGTCTTTTACGGCACTGGCGCTGCGCTGAGCGAGGTTGCGCACCTCGTTGGCAACAACCGCGAAACCGCGCCCTTGTTCGCCCGCTCTGGCGGCTTCCACCGCTGCGTTGAGTGCCAGAATATTGGTCTGGAATGCGATCCCATTGATGATGCTGGTAATGTCGGCAATCTTCTTCGAGCTGTCGTCGATCTCATTCATAATGTGAACAACCTGACCGACTATTTTGTCGCCTTTTTGAGCGATCTGCGCGGCATTCTGCGCCAGCGTTGTGGCGTTATGGGCGTTATCCGCATTCTGTTTTACCGTCGCCGTAATCTGTTCCATGCTGGCGGCGGTTTCTTCCAGCGCTGCCGCCTGTTGCTCGGTACGGGAAGCCAGATCGGTATTGCCAGCCGCAATTTCCGTCGCACCGTGGCTGACAGATTCGCTGGTGCTAATTAGCTGCTCGGCGATATCTCTCAACTGCGTCTGCATGGCATTCATGGCGTAAAAAATACTGCTGTCATCCTTTGGTTGCACAGGGATGGTTTGTGTTAAATCCCCTTGTGCGACGGACAGGGCAATTTGCGCCGCCTGAGCAGGTTCACCACCGATAGGGCGCGCAACCTTGCGGTTAAAGATGATGCCCAGCACACCGGAAACCACCACGATACTCAGTATCATAAGCAGCAGGCCCACGTTGCGCTGCTGCACCGTTTCCGCCATCACCACATTGACGGGGGCAGACAGGCCGAGCATCCAGGGCGTACCGGTATTGCCGATGGTGACTGGCACATACACGTTAAACGCTGGCGTATTCAGCACGGCATTGTCACGTTCGATCTGATAAGACTGACCTGTGGTGACATGCTCAAGCAGCGTTGGGTCGTTTTCAATTTTCTTGGTCACCCGAGCTTTGTCAGGATGAGAAATATAGGCACCGGTGTGGGACAGTAACTGGGCGTAGCCCGTGCCTTCATAGGGTTTGATGTTGTTGGTGAGCTGTTGCAGCGTATCCAGCGAAAAGTCCGCGGTGACGGAGCCGTAAAATTTGTTGTTGATGATAATAGGCACGGCAATGGAGGTCAGCAGAACATCGACGCCGTTGTAGGGATAGCTATACGGTTCCAGAATCACTTCTTTCTGGAGTTTCTTCGGCAGCAGATAGTAATCGCCGCTGCCGGGCGTTTCATAATCCAACAGAGTATGCAGAGCAACGTTGCCTGCGGTGTCGCGGTCAACGTAGCGGACGAAGCGACCTTGCGGATCCTGATCGGGTTGACCCGCGTACTCCCGATCTTTGCCGTCAAACGCATCGGGTTCCCACGCCAGCGACATCGAAAGGAAATCAGGATGGCTCTTCAGTGCATTTTTCAGCAGTGTCTCCGCGGTTTTTCGATCGGCGTTACCTGCTTCTTGCAGGCTGACAACGCTCTGCACCAAATTACGTGCCGCATGTAGCGCGACATCCAGTTTTTGCTGAATCAGGTAGCTGTTGGTATACGCCGTTTGCTCAAGATACTGCTGTGCGATGGTTTTTTGCTGCTGACCAGATTGCCAAATCAGCAGGCCGATAGTGAGAATAAAACCGAGTGCGATAGTGGTGACGCCCGCCAGGAGCATCAGCATCCGTGTGCTGAGCTTTCTTTTTGACGCGGTTGGCGAGGTGTGAATGGATAGGTTGCTGTGGTTAACCGGTAATAGTGTTGTAGACATATGCGTAATATCCCCTGGGATATAAGCGCCCGTAGGCACCTTTTTTCATAAAAGAATCAATTGATTGTCTTCCTTTCTGTTTTTGGGTCATTCCCTTGCGCGGCTCGTCATTATTTGTGATGTAAGTCACAAATAAATTATCGGCGAGAAACAATATCTCTTTAGGCTATTCACGAAAATGTCACAAATCAGCGAAGGTATAAAATTGGTATCGCTGTGAACGGACAGAACAGTGAGGCATGGTGCCTCACCGCGTGAGCGAGGATTAGGCGGCAGGGCCTTTGCTGACGGAATCGCGGATAATCAATTCGCCCTTGAAGGCTGGCGTAGGCGCGATGGTTTCACCCTCCAGTCGGCACAGCAGTTTTTCAAGTGTATAGCTGATCATCTCGGCGACGGGCACATGCACGGTAGTGAGGGGCGGGTAGAACCATGATGCCATCGGTAAATCATCGAACCCCAGCAGCGAGACATCCTGCGGAATCGCGAGGCCGTGTTCGCGTAGCGCTTTGGCCGCGCCAATCGCCATGTCGTCATTACTGGCGACGAGTGCGCTGAAGGTGGCAGACCGCTGAAGCAAGGTTTGTGCCGCCGTATAGCCGCTGTCGTGGGTCCAGTCACCTGACGCAACCAGCCCGTCATTATAGGGAACCCCGTTTTCCTCCAGCGCCTGCCGATAGCCCGCCAGTCGGCTTGTACCCGTGGGGGAGTTCGCCGATCCGCAGACAAAGGCGATATCACGGTGGCCCTGTGCAATGAGGTAATTGACGGCATCATGGCAGTGCAGCTGGTGATTGGCGCAGATGCCATTATCGCCATGCTGATGCAGTGTGCGGTTCACGACCATGATCGGCTGATCGTGCTGTTCGATAATCTCTTCCAGTTCATTCGTAGAGAGAAAACGTGGATAGATAATGACGGCATCGCAGCGTAAATCGAGCAGGAACTGGATCGCTTCACGCTCTTCTTCCGCGCTGTGCTTGCCATCTGCCATGATGAGCTGCCGCCCGTATTTCTCCGTCATGGTTGCCGTTTGGAACAGCAATTCGCTGAAATAGGGGCCGCTGTATAGCGTGTTGGTCACAACCAAACCAATAATTTGCGATTTGCTCGTGGCGAGCTGGCGCGCCAGCAGGTTGGGCCGGTAGCCAATCTCTTCAATCGCCTGGAATACCCGATCCCGCGTGGTTTTACTGACGTAGTTATTCCCTGTCAGCACGCGTGATACGGTGGCTTTGGATACACCGGCTTTTTTCGCTACATCGAGCATGGTTACCATCGTACTTTCCCGTTCTCCTGTACTGCCTGATGTCGTCATTATAGGGAAAAACCTTCCTTTTTTATCACCAATAACAAGTGTAGGGATAAAAATATTCCCCGATTGCGCTATTTATGATCGCGTTCAAAAAATAGTAAAAACAATATGAAACCGGTTGCATATTATTTTGTGTCTTGCTTGAATAATAAAAAAACGGACGGTGAGGTGCAGTATGAATAAGATTTTACTCTGTTGCGCAGCAGGAATGTCTACCAGCATGCTGGTACAGCGAATGGAAAAGGTCGCCGAGAAAAATGCGATCGCTGTTGAGATAAAAGCCGTGGGTTTTGAAGAATTTAATGAGCTAATTGATGAATATGACTGCTGCCTTCTGGGGCCGCAGATTAAGTATAAACTTCCTGAATTCAAAGTGATAGCTGACGAGAAAGCGAAGCCGATTGCGGTCATTAATATGGTTGATTACGGCATGATGAATGGGGAAAAAGTCCTCAATGATGCCCTGGCGATGATCAATTAGTATAACGGGAGGAATAATGAGTAAATTAAGCGAGTCATTATTCAGCGTTATCGAAAACCGTATTAGCCCCATTGCGGCAAAACTCTCTAGCCAGCGCCATGTTGTAGCAATTAAAGATGGCTTCATTGCCTCTATGCCATTTTTAATTGTCGGCTCTTTTATGATGTTATTCGCTCATCCACCTTTTAGCCCGAATAGTGAATGGGCTTTTGCGCAGTGGTGGCTGGGGATGGTGGAACGCCACGGCGAACAAATCATGATGCCCTATAACATGACGATGGGCATTATGGCGGTGTATATCACCAGCGCCATCGCTTATAACCTGGCACAAAGCTATAAAATGAACGGTTTCATGGCTGCCAGTCTGGCGCTGATGTCGTTTATGGTCGTTGCGGCGCCACAAATCGACAAAAGCCTGCCGGTCGGGTCGCTGGGCGGCGAAGGGATTTTCACCGCGATTATCGTGGCGATCTATTCGACGGAGCTGATGCACTTTTTGCAGAAGCGCAATATTGGCATCCGCCTGCCGGAACAGGTGCCGCCGAAAATCCGCCAGTCTTTCGATCTGCTGATCCCGATTCTTGCCATCTTCCTGACGCTCTTCCCGCTTAGCCTGTTTATGCAGAGCCAGTTCGGCATGCTGTTACCGCAGGCAATCATGGCCGTCTTCGCGCAGATTATCTCGGCATCCGACTCGCTCCCCGCCATCCTGATTGCGGTGCTGCTCTGCCACCTGCTGTGGTTTGCCGGGATTCACGGGGCGGTTATCGTCGGCGGCATTTTGCAGGCGTTCTGGCTGACTAACTTAGGGATCAATCAGGAAGCATTTAACGCGGGCGCACCGATCACCAAAATTTTTATTGAACCCTTCTGGCAGTTCTTCATTACGGTGGGCGGCTCGGGAGCGACCATGGGGCTGGTCTTTCTCTACTTGCGTAGCCGTTCTGCTCACCTGCGATCCATCGGCAAACTGGCCGTGGTGCCGAGCATGTTCAACATCAACGAACCGGTGATTTTTGGTTCACCCGTTGTGATGAACCCGCTGCTGTTCATCCCATTTATTACCGCGCCGCTGGTGAACGCCACCCTTGCCTATATCGCATTAAAAACCGATTTGGTGCACCGCGTGATTTCTCTTGCGCCCTGGACAACGCCGGGCCCGATTGGCGCAGCCTGGTCTACGGGGTGGGACTGGCGTGCGGTGGTGCTGGTGGGGGTACTGATTGTCGTCTCGTCCTTAATCTATTACCCCTTCTTCAAAATGTATGAACGTCAGCTGGTCGCACAAGAAGTGGGGACAGCAGAGGAGGCCGTGAGTGATGCGCGATGAAACCATTCTTGATGAAACGACAGTAATGGAACTGATTATCTATGCGGGAGAGGCGCGTTCCAGCTCAATGGAAGCGCTGAGCGCCGCCAGAAAATACGACTGGGACAGGGCTGATGAACTGCTGAATACGGCTTCTGTGGCGGCGCGCAAAGCCCATCAAATCCAGACGGCCCTGATTGGTGCTGATGAGGGCAGCGGAAAAATCCCGGTCAATCTGATTCTGGTTCACGCGCAAGATCACCTGATGAACGCGATGCTATGCCGTGAGCTGGTGGAGGAACTGATTCAACTGCATCGGGAAATCTCCGCCCTGAAACAGCTTATAAATGAATAACGTGTAAACCTGAAATAAGAAGGAAACAAGATGTCTGCTCAACAATTACCGAAAGACTTTCTGTGGGGCGGCGCGGTAGCGGCGCATCAAGTTGAAGGTGGTTGGGATCAAGGCGGCAAAGGCGTCAGCATTTGTGATGTCCTGTCCGGCGGTGCTCACGGCGTTGACCGCGTGATTACCGATGGCGTACAGCCTGGTGTCAGTTATCCAAACCATCAGGCGGTGGAGTTCTACTCCCACTATAAGCAGGATATTGCCCTGTTCGCCGAAATGGGCTTCAAATGTTTCCGCACCTCGATTGCCTGGACGCGTATTTTCCCCAATGGCGATGAGCTGGAGCCGAATGAAGCAGGCCTGCAATTCTATGACGACCTGTTTGATGAGCTGCTGAAATACAACATTGAGCCAGTGATTACGCTGTCTCACTTTGAAATGCCGCATCATCTGGTTAAGCAATACGGCGGCTGGCTGAACCGTAAAGTGGTGGATTTCTTTGTTCGCTACAGCGAAGTGGTCATGAAGCGTTACCAGTCCAAAGTGAAATACTGGATGACCTTCAATGAGATCAACAACCAGCGTAACTGGCAGTATCCGCTGTTTGGCTACTGCTGTTCCGGCGTGATTTTTACCGATCACGACAAGCCAGAGCAGGCGATGTACCAAACGCTGCACCACCAGTTTGTCGCCAGTGCGAAAGTGGTGAAGCTGGGTCATGAGATTAACCCGAACTTCAAAATTGGCTGCATGTTGGCGCTGGTGCCGATCTACCCGTGGTCATGCCACCCGGATGACGTGATGTTTGCACAGGAAGCGATGCGTGAGCGTCACCTGTTCGGTGATGTGCAGCTGCGCGGTTACTACCCGTCTTACATCCTGAAAGAGTGGGCGCGCAAAGGCTATCATATTGATATGCAGCCGGAAGATGAACAGACGCTGCGCGAAGGTTGCACGGACTATCTGGGCTTCAGCTACTACATGAGCAGCGCGGTGCAGCTGGCGGCAAAAGGCCAGAAAAAAGAAGATGCGATTACGGGCTTTGACGGTGGCGTGAAAAACCCGCATGTGAAGGCATCTGAGTGGGGCTGGCAGATCGACCCGGTTGGCCTGCGCTATACGCTGAACAGCTTCTACGAGCGTTATCAGAAACCGATGTTTATCGTCGAAAACGGCTTTGGCGCGGTAGACAAGGTGGAAGCCGACGGCAGCATTAACGATGATTACCGCATCGAATACCTCAAGGCGCATATCGATCAGATGAAGAAGGCCGTCGTCGAAGACGGCGTGGAGCTGATGGGCTATACCCCGTGGGGCTGCATCGACTGCGTGTCGTTCACCACCGGCCAGTACAACAAACGCTACGGTTTCATCTACGTAGATAAACACGATGATGGCACCGGTACCTTCAAGCGCTCGAAGAAAAAGAGCTTTGACTGGTACAAGAAGGTGATCGCCAGCAACGGCGCCGAATTATAACGGCGATTGCAGGAAACGTTGGTCACAGAGCCGTGCTTAACCGCACGGCTTTTTACGTTGCGCGTCATACGACTGTCACCCTGCTGTATTTCACTAACGACTTCATCGCTGAATCGCGTTAGCATGAAAACAGATAACTTGATGCTGGAAAAACTATGTCTGTAAAACTGATCGCTATTGATATGGACGGGACGTTGCTGACGCCCCAAAATCAAATTTCACCTGCGGTAAAAGCCGCGATAGCCGCTGCCAGAGAGAAAGGCGTACAGGTGGTGCTGGCAACCGGTCGCCCTTACATCGGTGTCGAACGCTACCTGATGGAGCTGGATTTGCAGCAGGAAGGCTGTTACTGCATTACCAATAACGGTGCGCTGGTGCAGCGTACGGTCAATGGTGACTGTGTGGCGCAAACGGCGCTGAGCTTTGATGATTATCTCTATTTCGAAGCGCTGGCCTGCAAACTGGGCGTCCATTTCCACGCGTTGGACTTCAATTTCGTCTATACCGCCAATAAAGACATCAGCCCTTACACCATTCATGAATCTCACCTGACCGGGATGCCGTTGAAGTATCGCGCAGTTGAAGAAATGGATCGCAGCCTGACGTTCCCGAAAGTGATGATGATTGATGAGCCTGAGATCTTGGATCGCGCCATCAGTCAGCTGCCACCGGAAGCCTTTGAACGCTACACCATCATGAAGAGCGCCGAATACTATCTGGAAATTCTGGATAAGCGCGTCAACAAAGGTGAAGGCGTGAAGATGCTGGCGGAGCACCTCGGCATTCCACGCGAAAGCGTCATGACGCTGGGCGACCAGCAGAACGATCTGGCGATGATTCGCTATGCGGGCATCGGCGTCGCGATGGGTAATGCCATCGACGAAGTGAAAGAAGCCAGCCAGTTCGTCACCAAAACCAACATGGAAGACGGCGTCGCTTATGCGATCGAGAAATTTGTGCTGAATGCTTGATTAGAAATATATAACGCCGAATAGCCATCAACCGATGGCTATTATTTAAAAATAATAACTCCGCTATTTATTTTTTATAAATCTATTTCCCCGTCGTCATTATTCAATAAATACATTAATAAAAATAACGGCTTTGGCTGGAAATTATTTTAATTCCAGACTGCTCGCTATTTTTTCTTTCATAACCTGAGTGATGTGATTCACCACCTGGCTGCGGGGAATTTGCGGGGGATAAACCGCGCAATACGCCATTTTTATATCAGGATTGAAAGGCTTAACGATAACCGGCGAAGGGCTGTTCAGGGCGGTAATAAAATCCACCACGCCGATGCCGACGTTTCTTGAGGCCAGCACGCAGCAGTTAGCCATTGAGGTTTCGATGGGGTTATGCAGATAGATCTGCTCTTTTCTGGAGGAGATATCGAGCTGCGCCCGCAGCGGGGTGGTTCTTCCTGGCAGAATAGCGCGCGTACCGGCCAGGTCGGCAAGCGTAACTTCATCCGCTGTGGCAAGAGGGTGATCCACCGCTAACACCGCGACAGCACTGGCGTCCGCCAGTGGTTCGGCTTCCAGCCCTTTGATGCCCGGCTGACCAAAAATAAAGCCGACGTCATACTGATTTTCAGAAATGGCGCTCGTAATATGGCTGCTGCTTTCGATGTCTAAAAACAGGGAAAGATCGGGGTATTTCTTGAGTAAGGTAGGAAGAACCTGATCTGAACAAAGAAACGAGAGCGCTTGAACGGCGGCGATGCGCAGCACGCTGCCCTTGGCGTGGCGAATTTCATCCGCAATCATCCCGATGTGATCCAACCCCAGATAAAGACGCTCGACTTCGCGATACAGCTTCATCGCCTCTGCGCGTGGAATCAGGCCGCGCCCGTCCCTATCGAACAGCTTAAGATTCAGTGCGTCTTCAAAGTCTTTAATCAGTCGGCTGACCGCAGGCTGGGTGATGTACATCATGTTGGCGGCAGCGGTGATGCCTCCGGTGAGGATGACTTTATGAAAGGCTTCAACCTGGCGGGGATTGATACGCATGCTCGTCACCTTAAAACATAACATTTGGTTATCAATTTAACACAAAATGCAATTTTTCATTATCCAATCTAGCGCATAGACTCACAATCATAAGATTTAATACACTTCATCAGTACTCAATCATGGAATAGAGGATTAGTGAATGAAGAAATCGACTCTGGCGTTATTGTTTACCGTTTTATTTTCATCTTCACCTTTGGTTTATAGCGCGGACCTGAATATCGGTTTGGCTTCCTCCACCACATCAATGGATCCGCAGTTTTATGTGAGTGGGGCGAATAGCGCAATGGCGCGCAATATTTTTGACGGTTTGGTTGTACAGGATGAAAAACAGCAGATTGCACCTGCCCTGGCAACCAGTTGGAAAGTGATTGACGACAAGACGTGGGAGTTTGTATTGCGTCCTGGCGTTAAGTTCCACGACGGCAGTGATTTTACGGCTAAAGATGTGATTGCCAGCATTAAGCGTGTTGCGCTGGCATCGAAAAACAGCCCTAGCTCTTACGCACCTTACGTCAGCGACATTGCTGAAGTAATAGAAGTGAATCCATTAACGGTGCGGATTAAGACAAAAGAGGCTTCGCCGCTGCTGCTGAATAATTTAAGTCGGATTTCGATTTTACCGGCCCGACTTGAAAACGTCCCAACGGAAACGTTGAATTCAGGAAAAGATGTGATTGGTACAGGGCCATTCAAATTTGTTTCCTGGGTGCCGGATGACCGGGTAGTCCTTAGTCGTAATGACGATTACTGGGGAGGAAAAGCAGAGTGGGACAACGTTACTGTCCGTGTATTTAAAAACAGTAGTGCACGTGTAGCAGCAGTATTATCCGGTGATGTGGACATGATTGAAAACGTTCCAACAGCCGACAGCAGTAATATTGAAAAAAATCAGCAGTTAAAAACGATTTCAACACCAGGGAATCGTGTTATTTACCTTCACATGGACCAGCAGCGAGATGAATCACCGTTCGCCAAAGGTCCTGATGGTAAAAACCCATTACTAAAAAAAGAAGTACGCCAGGCGATGTCTTTAGCTATTAATCGCCAGGCAATCGTCGACCGTGTGATGGAGGGGCAGGCTGTTGTCGCCTCTCAGCTTGTACCGAAGGGGTACCCAGGCTATTCCGCTTCCATTCCTGCGCCGGTTTATAATCCGGAGAAAGCCAAACAGGAACTGGCGGCGGCGGGTTACCCCGACGGCTTCACGCTGACCTTCCACGCGTCGAACGATCGTTATCCTAATGATTCTAAAATTGCTCAGGCCATTGGCCAAATGTTCACACGTGCCGGTATCAAAACCGAGGTTGTTACGATGCCCGGCAGTGTGTACTTCTCACGTGCGTCTCGTCTCGAATTCAGTTTGATTATGGGCGGGGCCGCGATTGAAACCGGGGAAGCTTCTGGAGTGTTGGGGCCATTGTTAGAAACCTTTGGCCCCAATGCAGGACAGGGTAATCGTGGTCGCTATTCCAATCCTGTCTTTGATAAAGCGCTGAACGAAGCACGCGTCACGCTGGATGAAACCAAACGTGATGCGTTGCTGGCTGAGGCGATGAACGTTGGCATGAACGATCTGGGTGTCATTCCAGTGATGTTCCTGTCCAACACCTGGGCGATGAAAAAGCAGTATACCTACGTGGGCCGTTCCGATGCCTACACGCTGCCATACTTCGTCCGTTCTGCGAAATAGTCACCTGTCATTTATGATTCAAATAAGGGGTGAGTATTCACCCCTTATCTATCCAACAAGGAGAGCGGAGTGAATACATTTAGCGGTGTTTTTCCCTATCTGGTGTCACCCGTCAGGCCCGATGGTCAGGTAGATAAGCCTGTTCTGGCGCAGCTCACTGAGCATCTGATTCAATGCGGTGTACATGGCGTCGTGCCGTTAGGTAGCACCGGTGAATTTGCCTATCTCTCTGCGGCTCAGCGTTTGGATGTCGTTAAAACGGTGATCGAAACGACGGCGTGCCGTGTGCCGGTTATCGCCGGTGTTGCGTCGACAACCATTCAGGATGCCGTTGAGCAAACGAAACGCTACGTCGAACTGGGTGCGGATGGCATTTTGGCGGTACTTGAAGCCTATTTCCCCCTGAAAGACGAAGGCGTCGAACAGTATTTCCGCGCCATTGCCGAAGCCGCACAGGGCAAACCGGTGGTGCTTTATACCAATCCTCAGTTCCAGCGTTCCGATTTGAGTTTGCCCGTCATTGAACGCCTGAGCCATGTGAATAACATCCGCTATATCAAAGACGCCTCGACCAATACCGGGCGCTTGCTTTCCATCATCGAACGTACCCGTGGCCGAATGGATGTCTTCTCCGCGTCCGCCCATATTCCCGCCTGCGTCATGCTGATTGGCGGCGTGGGGTGGATGGCTGGCCCGGCGTGTATCGTTCCCAAACAGAGTATTGCTTTGTATGAAGCCGCCCGCGCGGGTGACTGGAACAAAGCAATGGAGCTTCAGCGTCCGCTGTGGCGCATCAATGAAATCTTTGCCCGTTATTCCATTGCCGGCTGTATTAAAGCGGCGCTGCAATTGCAGGGATTTGCGGTAGGCGATCCGTTGCCGCCTCAGTTGCCGCTGGATGAAAAGGCGCGTAAGGAGATCGCGGATGTTTTAGCATCCGTCGATTCCCTCTAACGCAAAATACATTTTGTTATTTTTCACGCTGTAGAGGTGTGGGGTTTTCTGCACCTTGATGTTCGGCAGTACCTATTAAAAAGAGAAAAGGAATCATCGAAGGATGAGCGCTTTACCTATTATTATTGATTGTGATCCGGGGATAGATGACGCGATTGCGTTATTAAGTGCATTTGTGGCACCAGAGTTGGATATTCGCGGTATCTGCACGGTGTGCGGTAACCAGCCGCTGGACAAGACGGTGCATAACGCGCTGCAAATTGTTGAACTGGGTCAGCGTACGGATATTCCCGTTTTTGCCGGCTGCCATCGGCCACTGTTGCGCGACCCTATTCATGGCCAGTTTCACGGCGAAAGCGGACTCGGTCAGACGGTGCTGCCTGCGCCGCAAAAACAGGCCGACGCGAAACATGCGGTGAATTTTATCATTGAGCAGTGTCGTCAGGCGATCGCTGACGGCACGCCGATCACGCTCTGTACGTTAGGGCCGTTAACCAACGTGGCGATGGCGCTGCGTATGGCACCCGAGATTGCCGACGGTATTGCACGCATCGTGATGATGGGCGGCGCGTACCGCGAAGCGGGCAACCGCAGCCTGACGTCTGAATTCAATATGCTCGCCGATCCACAGGCGGCGAAGATAGTGTTTGATTCATCGATTGCCATCGTCGCGCTACCGCTGGATGTCACGCATCAGGTGATTTTAACGCCGGAATTGGTGGCGCGTTTCATTGCGTTATCTGGACGCATCTCCGCGCCGTTGGGTGAAATGATGGCGTTTTGGGACCGCAATGATATCCGTCGCTATGGCTCACGCGGCGGCCCGCTACACGATCCGCTGGTCATCGCCTGGGTGCTGGCACCGCACTGCTTCACGACGGAAAAAGCCAGCGTTTACATTGAGCAGGAAAGCGAGCTGTGCATGGGGCAGACCGTTGCCGACTGGTACGGAAAAACCGATCGTCAGCCGAATGTCGATGTGGTGACGGGGGTGGATGCTAAACAGGTTGTCGAGCTGTTTGCTGACCTATTGAGCCGCTACAGAGAGGGTGTCTGACATGGTTCGAGAACGTATTATTATTGATACCGATCCCGGCGTTGACGATGCGATAGCCATCTGGCTGGCATTGGCGTCGCCCGAATTAGACGTACTCGGGATTACCGTGGTGGCAGGTAATGTACCGCTTGCTGCGACATTGCCGAACGCCTGCAACGTGGTGGGTGTAACGGGCAGAACCGATGTGCCGATTTTTGCGGGTGCTTCGCGCCCGCTCATCCGCGATCAGGTTTTCGGTAAATACGCCCATATCGGCAAGTTTTCCTCTGACTGGGTGCCAGAAAGCACGCTGTCGCCGGAAGAGGAACACGCCGTTGATTTTCTGGTGCGAATGACGCGTCAGGCGGCGGCCGATAATAACCCGATCACCATTTGTTCACTTGGCCCGCTGACGAATCTGGCGTTGGCGCTGTGCTTCCATCCTGATGTCGCTCGCGGCATCAAACAGATTGTGTCCATGAGCTGTGCCTTTACCGCGATGGGGAATCGCGTACCGTGGGCGGATTTTAACGTTTATGCCGATCCGCATGCGGCGGAGATCGTTTTTTCTTCCGGCGTACCCATCGTCATTATGCCGTTGGATGTGACCTTTCAGGCACTGATTCAGACTGAACAGGTTGATGCCATCGCACGTAGCGGCGGTGCGCCAGGTAAGGCGATGGCGGCATTGTTACGCATGTTTGACCGTAGCGAAGTCGAGCGTTTTGGCCGTGAAGGTGGACCGATTCATGATGCGACCGTCATTGCGTGGCTGTTGAAGCCTGAGCTATTTAAGTCAAAACACGTTCGCGTCGGGGTAGAAGTTTCCGGCAAAACCATGGGTTACGTGTTTGCCGATTTTTATAACAAGCTGGGTGAGCCAGCGAATGCGCTGGTCATGCGGGAAATCGATGAACAAGGGTTCATCGGACTGATTGCCGATCGCCTGTGCCGCTATGATGTTGAAGCACTAAACGGTTCTGAGGAGCGCTAATGATCGCCTACCTGCTGAGCCGAATCGGACAAACGCTGCTGACGCTGGCTGTGATGTCGGTGCTGGTGTTTGTGGGTGTTTACATGGTCGGTAATCCGGTCGATATGCTGTTGAGTGCGACGGCCACGCCGGCGGAACGGCTGGCGGTGATTCAGTCCTTTGGTCTGGATAAGCCCGTCTGGGAACAGTACGGGCTGTTTGTCTGGAACGCCTTGCAGGGCGACATGGGCAACTCGTTTATCTTTAACCAACCAGCGCTGACGCTGATTTTTCAGCGCATGCCCGCCACGCTCGAACTGGCGATGGTGGCGTTCGTGATGGCGCTGGTTGTCGGTATTCCGCTGGGGATCTACGCTGGCCTGAAGCCGGACAGCGCGGTGTCCAAATCCATCATGACTTTCTCTATCCTCGGCTTTAGCCTGCCCACGTTCTGGATTGGGCTGGTGATGATCATGCTGTTCAGCGTGAAGCTGGGCTGGCTGCCGTCCTCTGGCCGGGGCGATACGCATGAGTTATTCGGTATTCCATTCAGTTTTCTGACCCGCGATGGTTTCGAACATCTGCTTTTGCCTGCATTTAACCTTGCGCTGTTTAAAATCTCGCTGGTTATCCGCCTGATGCGCGCGGGCGTGATGGAGTGTCTGCAACAGGATTATGTGCAATTTGCCCGTGCGAAAGGGCTGTCAGAGACCCGTATCGTGCTGGTTCATGTGCTGCGCAACACGCTGATTCCACTGATTACCGTGCTGGGGCTGGAGCTGGGGTCGCTGATCGCGTTCGCCGTCGTCACCGAAACCATTTATGCCTGGCCGGGCATGGGCAAGCTGATTATCGATTCGATCGCCGTGCTCGATCGTCCAGTCATCCTGGCTTATCTGATGATTACTGTCGTGATGTTCAGCGTGATTAACCTGCTGGTCGATTTGCTGTATGTGCTGGTCGATCCGCGTGTGCGGCTGGGAGGAGACAAGGGATGACGGGAAATACGATACACCAGCCCGCGGCCGTGCAAAAAACCGCTCATCCGGTGATGCGCGTGGTGATGGCGCTGATTAACGATAGGCTGGCGCTGTGCGGGCTGATCATGCTGGCAATTTTTGTGCTGCTGGCGCTGTTTGCCCCGCTGCTGTCGCCGCAGAATCCTTACGATCTGATGCAACTCGACATCATGGATGGCCGACTCGCGCCGGGTGCGCAGAGCATGGCGGGCATGACGTATTGGCTGGGGACGGACGATCAAGGGCGCGACCTGTTCAGCGCCATTCTGTACGGCACCCGCATCAGCCTGATAGTGGGTTTCTCCAGTGCGGTGCTTGCGCTGCTGATTGGCGCCTCGCTGGGGCTGATTAGCGCCTACGTCGGTGGAAAAACAGATGCCACGATCATGCGCATCGTGGATATCCAACTCAGCTTCCCGCCGATCCTGATTGCGCTGATCCTGCTGGCGGTGCTGGGGCAAGGCGTCGACAAGATCATCATGGCGCTGGTGGTGACCCAGTGGGCTTACTATGCGCGCACGATTCGCGGGTCGGCGCTGGTGGAGCGTCGCCGCAGCTACGTGGATGCGGCGCGCAGCATGGCGCTATCCAACCGCCGCATCCTGTTTCGCCATATTTTACCGAACTGTCTGGCACCGCTGATCGTAGTGGCGACGATGCGTATCGCCTACGCCATCATGCTGGAAGCCACGCTCTCGTTTTTGGGGATCGGGCTGCCAGTGACGGAACCGTCGCTGGGGCTGCTGATCTCAAACGGTTTTGAATACCTGATGTCGGGCGATTACTGGATCAGCTTCTTTCCGGGGCTGACGCTGCTGCTGCTAATTGTGGCGATCAATCTGGTCGGGGATGCGCTGCGCGACATCCTCAATCCGCGGAATTAATCTGTGGGAACGCCCATAGGAATAAGGGGTAACGCACACATGACAGCGCCGATTATGTCCGTTTCGCATTTGACCACTGCCTTTCAGGTGAACGGCGAGTGGATGAACGTGGTGCGGGATTTGTCCTTCACGATTGGCGAGAAAGAGACGGTCGCCGTGGTGGGGGAATCCGGTTCAGGAAAAAGCGTGATGGCGAAATCCATCATGCGCTTGCTGCCACCCGGCCAAAGCCGGGTTGAGGGTCAGATTCATTTCGACGATACCGAGCTGCTGTCGCTACCTAATAAAGCGATGCAGGACGTGCGTGGGAACCGCATCGGCATGATTTTTCAGGAGCCGATGACCAGCCTGAATCCGGTCTTGCCGATTGGCTACCAGATTACGGAAGTGCTGCGACGCCATCGCGGTATGGGCAAAGCCGAAGCGCGTGCCGAAGCGGTGCGCCTGCTGGAAAAAGTCCGTATTCCGGCGGCTAAATCACGGCTGAACGAATATCCGCAGAGCTTCTCCGGTGGGATGCGCCAGCGCGTGGTAATTGCGATTGCGCTGGCTTGCCACCCGAAGCTGCTGATTGCCGATGAGCCGACGACGGCGCTGGACGTCACGATTCAGGCACAAATTCTGACGCTGATAAAAACCCTTCAGGAAGAAGAAGGGATGTCGGTGCTGTTTATTACCCATGACATGGGCGTGGTGGCGGAAGTATCCGACCGCACGCTGGTGATGTATCAGGGTGAAATGGTGGAAAACGCCGTCACGCGGGAGATCTTCCATCATCCGCAGCAGCCCTATACCCGCATGCTGCTGTCCGCAGTGCCCAAATTAGGTTCGATGTCTGGTAGCGCATGGCCGCAGCGCTTTCCGCTGGTCGATCTCAAAACGGGAGAGCGTCAGCCGGTGCCGGAGGCGGTGAATACCGTGTCGGGCGAGGAGCCAGTGCTGACGGTAAAAAATCTGGTTACTCGATTTGATATCCGATCAGGTTTTTTCCGTCGGCTGTCCGGGCGCGTTCACGCGGTGGAAAATGTCTCGTTCGATCTCTGGCCGGGCGAAACGCTCGCGCTGGTCGGGGAATCAGGCTGCGGTAAATCGACCACGGGTCGGTCGATTATTCGTCTCAACGAGGCCGTCAGCGGTGACATTCAACTGCTGGGAAAAAATATCCTGACGGCGGATAAGCGTGAGCTGACGGATTCGCGGCGGCAGATTCAGATGGTATTTCAGGATCCGTATGAAAGCCTGAATCCGCGCATGCGGATAGGGGAAGCCATTGCCGAGCCGATGCTGTTGCACGGTCTGGCGACCCGACAGAATGTAAATGCGCGGGTAAGCGAACTACTGGAACAGGTGGGATTATCCGGCGATATGGCTTCGCGTTTCCCGCACCAGTTCTCCGGCGGGCAGCGGCAGCGCGTTTGTATTGCGCGTGCGCTGGCGCTGGAGCCAAAAGTGATTATTGCTGATGAATCGGTGTCGGCGCTGGATGTGTCCGTCAAGGCGCAGGTCATCAACCTGATGCTGGATCTCCAGCAGAAGCTGGGGCTGTCATTCCTGTTTATCTCGCATGATATGGCGGTGGTCGAACGAATCAGCCACCGCGTAGCGGTGATGTATCTCGGTGAAATCGTGGAGATCGGGCCACGTTCGGCGATCTTCGACAATCCGCAGCATGACTACACCCGACGTCTGATTTCCGCGGTGCCCGTGCCGGATCCGGATACCCGTCCGGTGCGTAATATCACTAATGATGAACTGCGCAGTCCGGTACGCGCCCCTGATTTCCACCCTCCCGCACGTCGCTATAAGCAAGTTGGAGAGGGGCATTTCGTTCTGGAGTGAACGAATCGCGTTTACTGAAAATCCAGAACGACTTAATTACAAAGTAAGCGCGATACGCTTACCATCAGGCAAGGTCACATCTAGCGTAAGCTTGCCGCCTAGGGCAGTGACATAGCGTTTCAGCGTTGACAGTTTTGGGTCATTTTCGACCTTCTCCATCTTAACAATAGATGGCTGCTTGACGCCCAATGCTAACGCAAGCTGAGTCTGCGACATGTTCAGCTCTTCGCGTAATTTCGCTAAAGTGATTTCCTGACGGATCTCAGCCGTGCGCGCTTCAATGCGGGCGCGGCTCTCCGGTGAACGTTTAGCCATCATTTCTTTAAGCGTCGCCATCTTCTTTTACCTCCGGTGATATCAGATGCGATGCAAACTCAGCGTCTGCGATCTTAATCATACGTTCGTAGAACAACTTTTCATCTTCGCCTTTCTTATCTCCCGCACATAAAACAATCGCTTTACGTGTCCGGTCAAACGCGAAGAATGTTCGGAATGGGTGGCCGCCAACCTGAACTCGAAGCTCCTTCATATTTTTGTATTTTGAGCCTTTAATCTGATCAACCTGTGGTCGCCCTAGCTGTGGGCCATCCTCTTCGAGTATAACGAGGTGTGCCAAAACCTCTTCCTGTACCGTTTCGGTTTGCTCATCAAACCATGTATCAAATAGCGCCCGTGTGACTATTTCCCATGCCAATCTGTAAAACCTCCATGTCCTGCACTCTGTAAACACACTATAACCCACAGGCTATATTAGCAAGCAATCCTTGTTAGGAATAATGGAGCCGCCTTCCAACTTCGCTCGACTTAATCCCTCTGGATGTTGAAATCTGGTAACGCGTGATGTTGCTAAATTGTATTGATTGTCCATTTTGTGATCCAGATTGTAGTACAACATATATTAATGGTACTACAATCAGGCCAAGAAAAGAGGGAAGGGGGCGGTTATTGTGCAACAGTTCGACGACGTCAGGCGGCATGGCGGGTAAAGTAAGTACAGTGATATCAATCCGTTTTGTCTCGTTGAGGTGATGATGAATAAGCAGGAATTAAGCAAAACCGACCGCATCATTCTGGATATTGGCCAACAGATCGTTGGCGGGAAATACGCGCCAGGCACGCCGTTACCCGCAGAAGCTGAGCTGTGTGAAGAGTTTCAGACCTCGCGCAACATCATTCGCGAAGTGTTCAGAGCGCTGATGGCGAAAAGGCTGGTGGAAGTGAAACGGTATCGCGGCGCGTTTGTGGCCGCGCGTAACCAGTGGAATTACCTGGATACCGACGTTCTGCAATGGGTTCTGGCAAGCGATTACGACCCACGGCTGATCAGCGCGATGAGCGAAGTACGTAATCTGGTGGAGCCGACGATTGCCCGCTGGGCTGCCGAACGGGCGACCTCAAGCGAGCTGGCAGTGATTGAAGCGGCGCTGAACGACATGATTTCTAACCATCAGAATCGCGACGCATTTAATGAAGCGGATATTCGCTTCCATGAGGCGGTATTGGCGGCGGTGCATAACCCGGTATTACAGCAGTTGAGCGTCGCGATTAGTTCCTTGCAGCGTGCGGTGTTCGAGCGCACCTATATGCCGGACGAAGACAACATGCCACGGACATTACGTGAGCATCAGGATCTCTACGATGCCATTCGGCATCAGGATATTGAAGCAGCAGAGCGGGCGGCGTTGACCATGATCGCCAGCTCGACCAAACGGTTAAAGGACATTACATGAGTGAAAGCTATATCGCCATTGACTGGGGTTCGACCAATCTGCGGGCGTGGCTGTATCTGGACGGCGTCTGTATCGACAGCGTGAAGTCTGAAGCGGGCGTCACGCGTTTGAACGGTCAGACGCCGCAGCAGGTTTTTCAGCAGATCGTTGCGCCGTGGCAGCAGCACAACGTGCCTGTCGTGATGGCGGGCATGATTGGCAGCAATGCGGGCTGGCTTTCCGTGCCGTATCTGTCATGCCCGACTCGCCTGACGGATGTCGCTCATCGCCTGACGCGCGTGGAAGAAGCCCAGCCGTTGGCCGCTTGGATTGTGCCGGGGTTGAGTATTGCGCAGGACGATAACTGCAATGTGATTCGCGGTGAAGAAACCCAGCTGATTGGCGCATATAGCGAATGTCCTTCCTCTCTTTATTTAATGCCGGGAACCCACTCGAAATGGGTGCGGGCTGATGACAGCAACGTGCTGGATTTTCGCACGGTGATGACCGGTGAACTGCATCACCTGCTGATGACACAGTCGCTAATTGGCGTGGGGCTGACCGAGCAGCAGCCGTCCTCTACCGCTTTCCAGCAAGGGCTGGAGCTGGGCTTTGCCGACGACAATATCATCCGCTGCCTGTTTGAAACCCGCGCGGCGCATGTGCTGGGGCGTCTGGAGAAAAGTGCCGTGAGCGACTGGCTATCCGGGCTGCTGATTGGCAACGAAGTCTCACAAATGCAACGCCACTATCAGGTGGCGGCCGGAGACAGCATCACACTCATCGGGTCCCCTGCGCTGACCGCGCGCTACGAAAAAGCATTACAACAAGCTGGATTGCGCTGGCAGCAGCTGGATGGCGATCGGGCTTTTCAGGCAGGAATAAGGAGCATTGTTAATGAGCTGGAATACTAATCTTCCCTTGATTGCGATTCTGCGCGGTATCACGCCGGACGAGGTGCTGGAACATGTCGCGGCGCTGCTGGATGCCGGATTCGATGCGGTAGAGATCCCGCTGAATTCGCCGAATCCGTATGAAAGTATTCAACTGGCGGTAGAGCATTTTGGCGATCGTGCCCTGATTGGTGCTGGCACGGTACTGAAAGCCGACTATGTCGATAAATTACAGGAAATTGGCAGCAAGTTAGTGGTTACGCCCAACATTTCCCCCGAGGTGATTCGCCGGGCAGTGGGTTACGGCATGATGGTGTGCCCTGGCTGTGCTACTGCGACGGAGGCCTTCACGGCGCTGGATGCGGGGGCGCAATCGCTGAAAATTTTCCCGTCATCCGCGTTTGGGCCTGACTACATCAAGGCACTGAAAGCGGTATTGCCAAAAGACGTTCCCGTCTTTGCCGTCGGTGGCGTCACGCCGGAAAACCTGAAGGATTACCTTAGTGCGGGCTGCATCGGTGCCGGGTTAGGCAGCGATCTGTATCGAGCCGGTCAGTCGGTTGACGTTACCGCGCAAAAAGCACATGCATTTGTTAACGCCTATAAGGACGCTGTTCAATGAAAATTACCAAAATCACCACGTACCGGCTGCCGCCACGCTGGATGTTCCTGAAGATTGAAACCGATGAAGGCATTGTCGGCTGGGGCGAGCCGGTTATCGAAGGCCGTGCACGCACCGTTGAAGCCGCCGTTCACGAGCTGTCTGACTATCTGATTGGGCAAGATCCGGCACGCATCAACGATATCTGGCAGGTGCTTTACCGCGCGGGCTTCTACCGCGGCGGCCCGATCCTGATGAGCGCTATCGCGGGTATCGATCAGGCATTGTGGGACATCAAAGGCAAGGCGCTGGGTGTACCGGTTTATCAGTTACTGGGCGGGCTGGTGCGCGATAAGATCAAAGCCTACAGCTGGGTGGGCGGCGATCGTCCTTCCGAAGTGATCGCAGGCATCAAGAAGCTGACCGACATTGGTTTCGATACCTTCAAGCTGAACGGCTGTGAAGAGATGGGGATCATTGATAACTCGCGCAAAGTGGATGCGGCGGTGGCCGTGGTCGCGGAAATTCGCGAAGCCTTTGGCAACAGCATCGAGTTCGGTCTGGATTTCCACGGTCGTGTGGATGCGCCGATGGCGAAAATCCTGATCAAAGAGCTGGAACCGTACCGTCCGCTGTTTATTGAAGAACCCGTGCTGGCTGAACAGGCGGAATACTATCCTCGTCTGGCGGCGCAAACCCACCTGCCGATTGCAGCGGGTGAGCGTATGTTCTCACGCTTTGATTTCAAACGCGTGCTGGCAGACGGCGGACTGGCCATTATTCAGCCTGACCTGTCTCACGCAGGCGGTATTACCGAGTGCTTTAAAATTGCCGCCATGGCGGAAGCCTATGATGTCGCGCTGGCACCACACTGTCCATTAGGCCCAATTGCACTGGCTTCCTGTTTGCATCTCGACTTTGTTGCGCGTAATGCCGTATTACAAGAGCAAAGTATGGGCATCCATTATAATAAAGGTGCCGAGCTGTTGGATTATGTTATCAATAAAGAAGACTTTGCTATGACTGACGGCCATTTCTATCCATTAAATAAACCGGGCCTCGGCGTGGAAATTAATGAAGAACTGGTTATTGAACGTAGTAAAAATGCGCCAGACTGGCGTAACCCGGTGTGGCGTTATCCTGACGGTGCCGTCGCCGAGTGGTAATGCTCGTCATACCTCAAGCTATATGGGGTGTTGAATAACCGGTAATACATAACGCATTTCCCCGGCACAATGGAATAGAGCAATCATGGATTATCACGAAATACATTATTTCGTGAGGGATTACTGTTTTATTTTATTAGCGTCGGGGAAAGTAATCTTCCATTGATCATGAGTAAGCCACCACCGGGATTTTAAAAATAAAACGCCATTATAAATAGGAAAATATAGTGAGCGTGCGCGGTTATTTATTTCATTAGAAAAATAAAGCATACCAACTGCTGGTGTTGTTGAACGTTCAAAAATAGCGGGTAATAAATATCGCAGCCCGTTTAATAAATAACAGGAACATAAGATGGATATGACATTAACTACCCGTCCTACAAAACGGCGTTATTTCACCTTGCTGATGATTTTTATTACGGTCGTCATCTGCTATGTGGATCGCGCTAACCTGGCTGTGGCGTCGGCACATATTCAGGAAGAGTTCGGCATTACAAAAACACAAATGGGCTATATCTTTTCCGCGTTTGCCTGGACTTATACGTTATGCCAAATACCCGGCGGCTGGTTCCTTGACCGCGTCGGTTCAAAGGTCACCTATTTTATCGCCATTATGGGGTGGTCGATTGCTACGTTGCTGCAAGGTTTTGCCACGGGTCTGGCGTCATTGATTGGTTTGCGTGCGGTGACCGGGCTGTTTGAAGCGCCTGCGTTTCCGACGAATAACCGCATGGTGACCAGCTGGTTCCCTGAGCAAGAACGTGCTTCTGCCGTTGGATTCTATACGTCAGGGCAGTTTGTTGGTCTGGCATTTCTTACGCCATTGCTCATCTGGTTGCAGGAGATCCTGAGCTGGCACTGGGTGTTCATTGTCACCGGCGGCGTCGGTATTGTCTGGGCAATTATCTGGCACTTTGTTTATCAGCCACCGAAGAAAAGCAAAGGGATCAATCAGGCCGAGCTGGATTACATTGCCGAAGGCGGCGGTATCGTTGATGGTGATGCCCCGACTGAGAAAAAAGCGCGTACGCCATTAACGGCGGCCGACTGGAAACTGGTGTTTAACCGCAAGCTGGTCGGCGTGTATATCGGACAGTTTGCCGTGACCTCTACGCTGTGGTTCTTCCTGACGTGGTTCCCGAACTATCTGACGCAGGAAAAACAGATTAGTGCACTGACGGCAGGCTTTATGACGACGGTACCTTTCCTGGCGGCGTTCGTTGGCGTGTTGCTGTCTGGGTTTGTGGCGGACCGTCTGGTGCGTAGCGGAAAATCGATTGGTCTGGCGCGTAAAACGCCGATTATCTGTGGGCTGCTAATTTCAACCTGCATCATGGGGGCGAACTACACCAACGATCCGGTATGGATTATGACGTTGATGGCGCTGGCATTCTTTGGCAATGGTTTTGCCTCCATCACCTGGTCGCTGGTGTCGTCGCTGGCACCGATTCGCCTGATTGGTCTGACGGGTGGGGTATTCAACTTTGTCGGCGGTCTGGGCGGTATCACGGTGCCATTGATTATTGGCTATCTGGCGCAGGATTACGGTTTTGCTCCGGCGCTGACCTATATTGCTGGCGTAGCGCTGGTCGGCGCACTGTCTTACATCTTACTGGTGGGTGAAGTGAAACGTGTAGGCTAACGCTCGTTACTCGCGTGCAGTAGGCTCTGGAAAAAACCATAAAAAAACGGACTTTCCTCTTGGTTGAGGAAAGTCCATTTAATTTTTTGATTGTTTATCAGCAGCCATTATTTGTAGATAACGGCGACGCCGCGCAGTTGGTTGTCACCTGTTGCAGACGTGATAGTGAAGGCGCTGGCACCAGCTTTTTCTGCTTTCTGAGCCAGCTGTGCTTGCAGTGAATCCAGGCTACGGGCGGTAGCACTAACGACACCCACTTTTTCCAGACTCTGTGCCTGTTGCGAAGACACCTGATCGGCAGCGAAAGTACCAAAAGACAGGGCAGACAGTACGGCAGCAGCGGCGAAGAGTTTTACGTTTTTCATGTGATGTATCCTATTCAATGTTGTTTGGAGTGAAAGGTCATTTCCTTTCGATGAAGAGGATATTACGCCGATGCAGGTAGAAGGGAAAACGGAGTTTTTTGAGAATATCTGTCAATATTTTTGATGTTTAATCTGGCGATAAGATGCACAGTCTCGATCGCCAGAATGAAGGCTATATTGCCGCCTGCTGAGGCAACGGCGGTGAAGTCGGTGCCAGCACGCGCTCAAGCACGCGGGCTTCCAGTTCTGCCAGTTTTGCCGATCCACGACGTCGTGGTCGTGGCAAATCAACCGTGATGTCCAGTCCTACGCGGCCTTCTTCGATCAGAATAACCCGGTCGGCCAGCGCAATAGCTTCGGAGACATCGTGCGTCACCAGCAGTACGGTGAACCCGTGTTGGAGCCACAGATTTTCGATCAGGCTTTGCATCTCGATGCGGGTCAAGGCATCCAGCGCCCCAAGCGGTTCATCCAACAGCAGCAAACGTGGATGGTGAATGAGCGCGCGTGCCAGCGCGACGCGCTGTTTCTGACCACCGGACAGCGCGGCTGGCCAGTCATTCGCGCGATCTGCCAGCCCGACGGAGGCTAGCGCCTCCTGCGCTTTCTCACGCCAGTTGCCGCGCAGCCCCAGCCCGACATTATCGATCACCTTTTTCCACGGTAGCAGCCGTGCTTCCTGAAACATCAGTCGTGTGTCGTCTTTCGCGCTACTGAGCGGCGCGGTGCCGGTCAGCAGTTGGCCGCTGCTGGCCGCTTCCAAACCCGCGAGCAGGCGCAGCAGGGTGCTTTTACCGCAGCCGCTGCGACCGACGATGGCAACAAATTGCCCGGACGGAATGCGCAGTTGCACATCATTCAGTACGGTGCGGTGGCCGTAGTGCTTGGTGATAGCATCCAGCGCCAGCGGCGTCCCCTTGGTGAGCGGCGACGGTGAATGCGCGTGCGTTGCAGAATCGGTAAAAGCGGTCATGATGCGTCCCCCGATGAGGTTTGATAAGCCGGATTCCAGCGCAGCCAAATGCGCTCCAGCCCTTGAGCGCTGACATCGGCCAGCTTGCCGAGCAGGGCGTAAAGAATGATGGCGACCACCACCACGTCCGTTTGCAGGAACTCACGGGCGTTCATGGCGAGGTAACCGATGCCGGAGTTGGCAGAGATAGTTTCCGCGACGATCAGCGTCAGCCACATAAAGCCCAGCGCAAAACGAATGCCGACCATGATGGACGGCAGCGCGCCGGGCAGCACCACCTGAGAAAACAGGCTCAGGCCGGACAATCCGTAGCTGCGTGCCATCTCCAGCAGGCCGCGATCGATGTTTTTAATGCCGTGATAAGTGTTGAGATAAACCGGGAACAGCGTGCCCAGCGCCACCAGAAAGATCTTGGCCGCCTCATCAATGCCGAACCACAGAATCACCAGCGGAATCAGCGCCAGATGAGGAACGTTGCGGATCATCTGCACTGAGCTGTCCAGCAGACGCTCGCCCCAGCGCGACAGCCCGGTGATAAAGCCAAGCACCAATCCGATGCTGCCACCGATAGCAAACCCGATCAGGGCGCGCCAGCCGCTGATAGCCAGATGCTGCCACAGTTCGCCGCTAGAGATGAGCGACCAACCTGCGGTAATCACCGAACTGGGCGCAGGCAGAATCCGGTTGGATAGCCAACCGAACTCGACGGATACCTGCCACGCAACCAGCAGCGTTACGGGGAGCAGGAAAGGTGCAAAGCGCTGTGCCAGTGAAGAGAGCGTTCTTGCCATGATCGATTCCTCAGCTTTGCGAGACTTTACGCGGCACATAGCGGTTAGCAATCAACTCTCCCGCGGTGTTCACCGTATGCAGCGGCGTAGGTTGCTGCGCCAGATCGAGGTGTGGGAACAGCAATTCACCCACGCGATATGCCTCTTCCAGATGCGGATAGCCGGACAGAATGAAGGTATCAATGCCGAGATCGGCGTATTCCTGAATGCGCTCGGCCACCGTCGGACCATCGCCAACCAGCGCTGTGCCTGCGCCGCCGCGTACCAGACCGATACCAGCCCACAGATTTGGGCTAATCTCCAGCTTGTCCTTTTTACCACCGTGCAGGGCGGCCATGCGCTGCTGACCAACGGAATCGAAACGCGCCAGCGCCGCCTGCGCATCGGCGATGGTTTTTTCATCCAGATGAGAAATCAGCCGATCGGCGGCCTGCCAGGCTTCTTCGGTGGTTTCCCGCACGATGACGTGCAGGCGAATACCGAAGCGAACCTCACGCCCCTGTGCCGCCGCTTTGGCGCGGACTTCCGCCAGCTTTTCTTTAACCTGCTCAGGCGGTTCGCCCCACGTCAGGTAGAGATCGACCTGTTCTGCCGCCAGATTCTGTGCCGCCTCGGAAGAGCCGCCAAAGTAGAGCGGCGGACGCGGCTGCTGCACGGGCGGGTATAGCAGTTTGGCGTCTTTGACCTGAATGTGTTTCCCTGCGAAATCGACGGTTTTGCCTTCCAGCAGCCTGCGCCAGATGTGGGTAAATTCCGCCGAGGCTTCGTAGCGCTCTTCGTGGCTGAGGAACAGCCCTTCGGCGGCCAGTTCTTCCGGGTCGCCGCCGGTCACCAGATTGAACAGCGCGCGTCCGTTAGACAGCCTGTCTAGCGTGGCGGCCTGACGGGCGGCGATGGTGGGGGAAATCACGCCGGGGCGTAGGGCGACGAGAAACTTCAGCCGCTGCGTCACCGGAATGAGTGATGCCGCAACCAGCCAGGAATCCTCGCAGGAGCGGCCTGTCGGCAGCAGCACGCCGCCAAATCCTTGCCGCTCGGCGGCTTGCGCCACCTGTTGCAGATAGCTGTAGTCAACATGACGTGCGCCCTCGGTGCTACCAAGATAGCGACCGTCTCCGTGGGTGGGCAGAAACCAGAATACGTTAAGACTCATGGTGTGAACTCCTTGAACAGTCTTGTTTGGGGTAAACAAAAGGGTGTGCGACAGGCAAATTAGTTCGCCTTGGGACGCCAGACGCGCTCTGCGATATTGACCTTCACTGGCACCAGACGATTTTCATAAAACAGGTCGGCAGTGGATTGCTGGGCCTTGATCGTGGCAGCATCCAGCGGTTCGACGGTAGTCGGTGGACGATGGTCGAGCGCCGTTTCAATCACTTTTTCCGGCAGCCCTACCGCGTTTGCCAGCAGCGTGACGCTTTGCGCCCGGTCGCTGATCGTTAAGGCATCCGCTTTGGTTAGCACGTCCAGTACCTGACGAATAAAGGTGCCGTGCGCCTCGGCGTAAGGACGGCCAGCCAGATAGAAGGAGCCGGTTTTCTCCAGCCCGCTGCTGTCGATCAGCACGCGAACGCCGCCTTCCAGCAGCGCGGCGGAATAGTAGGGATCCCAGATTGCCCATGCATCGACGTTGCCTTGCTGGAAGGCGGCGCGGGCGTCAGCTGGGGTTAGGTAGGTCGGTTTGATATCGGTGAATTTCAGCCCGTCGCGTTGCAGCGCTCGCAACAGCGTATTGTGTGCGCTGGAACCTTTCTGGAAGGCGACTTTGCGGCCTTTTAAGTCAGCAACGGTTTTCACCGGGCTGTCTTCCCGCACCAGAATCACTTCGGCCTGAGGCTTCGGCGGTTCGACGCCGACATACAGCAGGTCAGCACCAGCGGCCTGCGCAAAAATAGGGGGGATATCACCGGTGCCGCCCAGATCGATGCTGCCCACATTGAGCGCTTCCAGCATCTGCGGGCCGGCGGGGAATTCAACCCAGCTGATTTTGGTGTTGGGGAACTGTTTTTCCAGCAGCTGGTGTGATTTTGCCAGCACCAGACTGACCGAACCTTTCTGATAGCCGACGCGCAGCTGCGTTGGCACGCTGTCCTGTGCATAGGCGGCGGATACGAGCAGCAGGGCGCTGGCGGCCAGAATAGCGGGGAGCTGACGTAGCCGCGCTGTCAGGTTGCTCCACAATGGTGCGTTTTCTCCACGTCCTTCCGTGACCGATTTTTTCATCATCAATGACATGCTTATGGCCCCTCCCTTATAACTAAAAATTAAAATACAGCGAGAAAATGCAACATCAGGTGATAAACATAGCAGGGGGAGGACGGGCTTTTTAAATCTCAATTTGTCGTTTTTATAGTCAAAAGTAGAAAATGCCTGAAATCAGCACACTTAGCGTAATAAGCGCGGCAATAGTGAGTTTTACCCGTCCTTCACGTCTGAAACACGTTTTCCATGACCTGCCTCACATTGTTTCCCGCAATGTCTATCATTTCGTGAACCTATTCTCATATATTGATTTTTTTCATGGAAAACGGTTTCCGTTGTGTTTCCATGATGATGTTTCCAATGGACGTGTTTATTCACGATGCTTTTATTGATGACGTTTTTTTATTCGTAACGCTTTTTATTCATAACGTAATACGACGGGGTATTGAAAATGAAAAGGATCATGCTTTGTTGTTCCGCTGGGATGTCTACCAGCCTTTTGATGAGAAAGATGAAGGAGGCGGCCAGCGCACGTAGTCTGGACGTCGAGATTGCCGCCTACGCCGCCCATGAATTTGATGAGCAGGTCGGGAAGTATGACGTTGTGCTGCTGGGGCCACAGGTGAAATATATGCTGGCGTCCTTTCAGGAGAAAGCCGAGGGAAAAGGCGTGCCCGTGGCAGCGATAGACATGATGGATTACGGTATGCAGCGCGGTGACAACGTGCTGGATTTTGCCTTTTCACTGATCGAAAAATCAGGACAACCGCTATGAGTGGCCTCTATCAGTCGATGGTAAATATCATCGAGCAAAAAATTACCCCGCTGGCGGGTGTGGTGGGACAACAGCGCCACATCATCGCGATTCGTGATGGATTTATCGCCGCGCTGCCTTTTATGATCATCGGTTCATTTATGCTGGTGTTCATCTTCCCGCCGTTTGCACCGGATACCACGCTGGGATTTGCCCGCGCGTGGCTCGATTTCTCCGTTGCTTATCGTGAACAACTGATGCTGCCGTACTACCTCAGTATGGGGGTCATGACCTTCTTTATCTCGGTGGGGATTGGGGCCAGCCTTGGCAAGCACTACAAGCTGGATCCGATCATGACCGGTCTGCTGGCGCTGATGGCATTCTTGCTGGTGGCTGCGCCTTATCAGGATAAGCAAATTTCCACCCAGTACTT
This sequence comes from Pectobacterium brasiliense, assembly GCF_016950255.1. NCBI lineage: Bacteria > Pseudomonadati > Pseudomonadota > Gammaproteobacteria > Enterobacterales > Pectobacteriaceae > Pectobacterium > Pectobacterium brasiliense. Next base: position 3,134,885 of record NZ_JACGFN010000001.1, read on the forward strand.
CTCTGGGGAAGGGATTTTTACCGCGATTCTGACCGCGATTTATGCGGGTGAAGTGTATGCCTGGCTGAAGAAACGCAACATTACGATTCGCCTGCCGAAAGAGGTGCCGACCGGCGTGGCGCGTTCGTTTGAAATTCTTATTCCCGTGCTGGTCATCGTCGCGACGCTGCATCCGTTTAACCTGTTCATCCAGTCTGTGACCGGCATGATTATCCCAGAAGCTATTATGCATCTGCTTGCACCGCTGATTTCGGCGTCGGATTCGCTGCCTGCGATTCTGATTTCGGTATTTATTTGCCAGATTCTGTGGTTTGCCGGGATTCACGGCGCGCTGATCGTCACCGGGATTATGAATCCGTTCTGGATGACCAACCTGGCGCTGAATCAGGCTGCACTGTCAGCCGGTGCGCCGCTACCGCATATTTATTTGCAGGGCTTCTGGGATCACTACCTGCTGATAGGCGGGGTCGGTTCCACGTTACCGTTGGCCTTTTTGTTACTACGTAGCCGAGCCGTTCATCTGCGCACCATTGGCCGCATGGGCGTGGTACCGAGCTTTTTCAACATCAACGAACCGATTCTATTTGGTGCGCCGATCATCATGAATCCGCTGCTGTTCCTGCCGTTTATTTTCGTGCCGATGGTTAATGCCGTCATTGCCTATACGGCGACGAAGCTCGGTTGGATTGCGCAGGTCGTTTCCCTGACGCCGTGGACGACGCCTGCGCCGATTGGGGCATCATGGGCGGCGAACTGGGCGTTCAGCCCGGTGATCATGTGTCTGCTCTGTATGGTGATGTCGGCCGCGATGTATTACCCGTTCCTGAAAGTCTATGAGCGCACGCTGCTTAAACAGGAGCAGGAGAAACAACAGCAGGCCGCAGGCGAAGCCAGCGCCAGCGCATAAACACGAGTGAAGCAGAGAGGAACGTATGCACGATCATCTTCAGAATGATTTTCGCTTTCCCGCGAATTTTTGGTGGGGTAGCGCCAGCTCGGCACCGCAAACGGAAGGCGAAAGCCTCAATTATGGTAAAAGCGCCACCGTGTGGGACGAATGGTTTGCCACGCAGCCCGGCCGTTTTCACCAGCAGGTTGGGCCAGCGGATACCTCCACGTTTTATCAGCACTGGCGTGAAGATATCGCGCTGCTGAAGACGCTGAATCACAACACGTTCCGAACGTCGATCTCGTGGGCGCGGCTGATTCCCGATGGCGTCGGTGAACCCAATCCGCAGGCAGTCGCGTTTTATAATCAGGTCATTGACGAAATGCTGGCGCAGGGCATCACGCCGTTTATCAATCTGTTCCATTTTGATATGCCGATGGTGATGCAGCGGTTGGGCGGCTGGGAAAATCGAGCGGTGGTGGTGGCCTATGCGGGCTATGCGGCGACCTGCTTCCGCCTGTTTGGCGACAGGGTAAAACACTGGTTTACGTTCAATGAGCCGGTGGTGCCGGTGGAAGGCGGGTATCTGTATGATTTCCACTACCCGAACGTGGTGGATTTCAAGCGTGCTGCGACGGTGGCGTACCATACGATGCTGGCGCATTCGCTGGCGGTAAGGGCGTATCGCGCGCAGTTTCAGGACGGGGAAATTGGCATTATCCTCAATCTGACGCCTTCCTACCCGCGTTCTCAGCATCCGGCCGATGTTAAAGCCGCCAACATCGCCGATCTGATGTTTAACCGCAGTTTCCTCGATCCCGCATTGAGGGGCGAATATCCGCAGGAACTGGTCGATCTGCTGCATCGATACGGCCAACTGCCGATCTGCCAGCCTGACGATCGTGCGCTGCTGGCCGATGGGATTGTCGATCTGCTGGGGATTAACTACTACCAGCCGCGCCGTATTCAGTGCCGCGACAGTCTGGTTAACCCTGATAGTCCGTTTATGCCCGAGTGGTTCTTCTCCAGCTATGAAATGCCAGGGCGAAAAATGAACCCCTATCGCGGCTGGGAAATTTACGAACCGGGCATTTATGACATTCTGACCAACCTGCGGGTGAATTACGGCAATCCGCGCTGCTTTATTTCGGAAAACGGCATGGGTGTCGAGAACGAACAGCGTTTCGACGCTAACGGCCAGATTCAGGATGATTACCGCATCGATTTTGTCCGTGAACACCTGAAGTATGTACACAAAGGGATCGCGGAAGGTAGCAACTGTCTCGGCTACCATATGTGGACGTTTATCGATAACTGGTCGTGGTCGAATGCCTACAAAAATCGCTATGGCTTTGTGCAACTGGATTTGGCGACGCAAAAACGCACGGTGAAGAAAAGCGGGGAATGGTTCGCGGCGACAGCGGCCGAGAATGGCTTTCAAGGTATAACGTCGTAAGTCTATCCACGTCGGTGTGGCATTCAGCCACACCGAATTCATCGCCTTTCCTGCTTTCCCACGAATCTCTTTCGCATAAATAAAAAAACCGGCTTGCCCTGATGAGGAGGCAAGCCGGAAAGAGGGTAATACGTGATGCTTACAGGATGGCTAACTGGGATAAAAACTCAGGGTAAACAACGATTAGTTGAAGATTACCGCAGAGCCACGCAGCTGATCGTTACCGGTCGCAGACGTGATGGTATAAGCTTTAGCGCCTGCTTTTTCTGCTTTCGCCGCGAGCTGAGCCTGTAGTGAGCTGAGGTCTTGAGCGGTAGCGGTAACGACGCCTGCTTTTTCCAGGTTTTGAGCCTGTGCAGGAGATACGTATTCAGCAGCAGAAGCACCGAAAGTCATGGTAGCGAGAACAACAGCAGCGGCGATAGTTTTTACGTTTTTCATGGTGTCTTATCCTTTTCTGATTTGATAGGTGAAAGGGGGCTGCCCTTTCGATATGAAGAATGTTACGCCGATGCTAATAAATTAAAAAACGGATGTTATTGAGTTAGTCTTTCTATTTTTTTGAATGACATTTATCGATGTTGTTTGTTTTTTTTAAATTAAAAACAATAAGTTATACATAAAACTGAAATTGATTTACAAAAAATTGACTGATATTGAATAAGTGGGGTGATGTCTTGTATATTGAGGTTCAGCTAACGTTTAATGCTACTGGTCATCAACTTACCAATATTAATTGCTGGTCATGTGATGGGAATTGGCTGGTTTATGACATAAGACCCTATGGATCTTCATTCTCAGGGCTGACCATTGAGCGCATACACCTGAAAAGCCGGGAAACCGAGGTGATTTATCGGGCGACGGCGGGGGCGCACGTGGGCGTGGTGACCTGTAGCCCGCAGGAACCGCTGCGCTATGTCTTTATCCACGGGCCAGAAAACCCAGATGGCGAGTGGCAGTATGATTTTCACCATCGGCGTGGAACGATAGTGGCGGATCGTCAGCGCGATGAGGCCATCACGCTCGATGCTTTCTCCATTACGCCGCCTTATCAGGCCGGTGCGCTGCGCGGCGGTACGCATGTCCATGTCTTCAGCCCGGATGCCAGCCGCCTGAGCTTTACCTATAACGACCATGTGCTGCATGAGCGCGATCCGGCATTGAACTTGCGCAATGTGGGCGTAGCCGTGCCGCTACAGGCCGTCACCGTTGAAAAACACCATCCGCGTGAATATGACGGTAGCCACTATTGTGTGTTGGTTAGCAGAACGACGCCGCAGCCGCAGCCCGATAGCGATGAGATCAATCGTGCCTATGAAGAAGGTTGGGTAGGAACGGCGGGCTATATCCGACAGGATGGTTCGCGACAGCGCTGGGCACTGGCGTTTATCGGCGATACGCGTGCGGCGGACGGGACAACGGTGCCTGAGATTTTTATTGTCGACTTGCCGGATGCGCTGGAAGAGTACGCCAAAGTGGGCGATGCGCCACTGGCGGGGACGACAACGTCAATGCCTGCGCCGCCAGCGGGCGTGCAGCAGCGGCGTTTAACGTTTACGCACTCGCATCGTTATCCTGGTCTGGTGAATCAGCCGCGCCACTGGCTGCGAGCGTCGCCCGACGGCAGTGAGATTGCTTTCCTGATGCGGGATGAGGCAGGCGTGGTGCAGCTGTGGACGCTTTCCCCGAACGGCGGTGAGCCAAGGCAGGTAACGCGCACGGAACACGGCGTACAGTCGGCCTTTAACTGGCACCCGGATGGACGTTCTCTGGCGTTTGTGTCTGATAACAGCATCATGCTGTGTGAGGCGAAAAGCGGTGAGCTTGTTCGGCTAACGGCGCGGACCGACAGCGCACCGAGTGCGGATGCCGTGGTCTTTTCCCCTGATGGGAAACACATTGCATATATGCGAGAGATTGACGGCTTTAATCAGCTTTTTGTTGTGGCGACGGCGTAACCTGCACGCGCTGATTCAAGGTGAATGCAGGGCTATCAAAGCTGATTATGAGGCATAGTGGCGAGCTGTGAGCTGGCGGTCTGATTTTGCTCTTCGCTGTGTGAAATACGTTCGCGCGTCGACAGTTTGTTCTTATCGCTGCCTGCACGATAGTAGTCGTAGGGCAGCAGCAGGGTGTCGGCCACTGCCGAGAACGGCAGGTCGATAGCGACCAGCGGCATCATCACCCAGCTGGTGTCGTCGTCGCGCAGCATATCCACACCGGCGCGCGTGCCGGAATAGTATCCCTGATCGCCTCCGGTATGCGTCATCACGCTGGAGCAACCGCTGGTTGTCACCGCGCCACTGCCGGTGATGATGAAAGAGAACAACGCACTTTTCAGTAAGGTCATATTATCTGTCCATTAAGAACCTGCTGCCAGAGTGGGTTCCAGAGCCTGCCTATCTTGAGTGTATGTGATAACGCCCGCAGTGCGAGTGAATATTGCATGAAACCCAGCGATTTTTCCTTTTTGCCTCTTGAAAGTCTGAGGGGGGTCACCATATTGATAATAAGTCGGAAGAAAACGATACGCCGTCAGGGTATCTGTCCCGGCTGTGAGCCTGTCCCTAGGGAAGGTAAAAAATAAATCCTCGCTGCATGTTTAGGAGGCTGTTTTATGCGTAACCCCGATTTTTCCCCACTGTACCGTTCCGCTATTGGTTTTGATCGCCTGTTTAATCTCTTAGAAACCGGGCAGACCCAGAGTAACGGCGGCTATCCTCCCTACAACGTCGAACTGGTTGACGAGAACCAATACCGCATTGCGATTGCCGTAGCTGGCTTCGCTGAGCAGGAACTGGACATCACCGCGCACGACAACGTATTGATTGTAAAAGGTGCCCACGCCGGTGAACAGATTGCTCGTAACTACCTGTACCAAGGGATTGCCGAACGTAACTTCGAGCGTAAATTCCAACTGGCCGAACACATTCAGGTAAAAGGTGCCAATCTGGAAAACGGGCTGCTGTATGTCGATCTCGAACGTATCGTGCCGGAAGCGATGAAGCCGCGTCGGATTGAAATCAAGTAAATCAACATCACGTTATTTGCACGAATCGCGCATTGCCTGAAACGGCAGTGCGATGAATGAACGCTTCGTCTGCCGAATGGGGACGACGCCAGCTATAGAACTGTGGCTGGCATAGGGTATGCCCGTATGGGCACCATTAATCTCGCTTCTTAGAAGGAGTCATATTATGCGTAACTACGATTTATCACCTTTATTGCGTCAGTGGATCGGTTTTGACAAATTAGCCAGCTCAATGCAAGGCGGTCAGGAACCGATTGATTTTCCTCCGTATAATATCGAGAAGAAAGACGACAACCACTATCGCATCACGCTTGCGCTGGCAGGGTTCCGACAGAGCGATCTGGACATTGAAGTAGAAGGCCCGCGCCTGACCGTGAAAGGCAGTCCGGCACCGTCCCAGAAAGCCGTGGAATATCTGCATCAGGGGCTGGTGTTTAAGCCTTTCACGCTGAGCTTCACGCTGGCCGAGCATCTGCATGTGTCCGATGCACACTTTGAAAATGGCCTGCTGCATATCGATCTGGTACGTGACGTGCCGGAAGCCTTGCAGCCTCAGCGTATCGCCATCAATAGTGACCGTCCGGCATTGAACCAGCAGCCTGCTGAAGATGCCTCATAACGCGATATCCGCATTATTTGTTTGATGATTTCCCGCGCTCGTATCATTACGGGCGCGGTTTTGTGTTGCCCGCCACGTTTCCCACCCCGGCATTCTGCCAGAATCAAAATATACTCATCATAGAGTATAGCGTCAGTGACATTTCCCAATAAAAACGTCCGCAAAGGATACGGGTATGAGTGATATCGCACTTACCGTGAGTATGCTGGCGCTGGTTGCGGTTCTGGGGTTATGGATCGGCAACTGGCGGATTTATGGCGTCGGTTTAGGGATTGGCGGGGTCCTGTTCGGTGGGATCATCGTCGGGCATGTTGCCCATCAGTACCAGATTCAACTGAATGATGACATGCTGCACGTCATCCAGGAGTTCGGGCTGATCCTGTTTGTCTATACCATTGGCATTCAGGTCGGGCCGGGTTTCTTTTCCTCTTTGCGGGTATCTGGCCTGCGACTCAATGCGTTTGCGCTGCTGACGGTGTTCCTCGGCTGCGTGGTGACCGTCCTGCTGCACAAACTGCTCAATATTCCTTTGCCCATTATCCTCGGTATTTTCTCCGGTGCGGTGACCAACACGCCGTCGCTGGGTGCGGGTCAACAGATTCTGACCGATCTCGGTTCGAGTTCCGCATTGGTGAACCAGATGGGGACGGGCTATGCAATGGCGTATCCGCTGGGGATCTGTGGCATTTTGCTGGTGATGTGGCTGATGCGCGTGCTGTTTCGCGTCGCGGTGGAGAACGAGGCAAAGCAGTTTGAAGTCAGCAATGGTCTGCATCATGAGCAACTGCACACCATGAATGTGTCGGTGACGAATAGCAATCTGCAAGGGCTGGCGATTCAGGCTGTGCCGATTCTGAACCGCGACACTATCGTCTGCTCCCGCCTGAAACGCGGTGATGAACTGATGGTGCCGTCGCCGCAGACGCTTATCCAACTGGGCGATTATCTGCATCTGGTTGGGGCGAAAAACGATCTGGAGCAGGCGCGTCTGGTTATCGGCAATGAGGTTGAGACATCGCTCTCAACGCGTGGCACGGACCTGCACGTTGAGCGGGTGGTGGTGACAAATGAGAAGGTGCTGGGACGTAAGATTCGCGATCTCAATCTGAAGCAAAACTATGATGTCGTGATTTCGCGCCTGAACCGTGCGGGCGTCGAGCTGGTTGCCAGCAATCAGGCTAGCCTGCAATTTGGCGATATTCTGAATCTGGTCGGGCGAAAGGCGGCGATCGATGCGGTCGCGGATATCGTGGGAAATGCGCAGCAAAAACTCCAGCAGGTACAGATGCTGCCCGTCTTTATCGGCATTGGGCTGGGCGTACTGCTGGGCTCGATACCGCTGATTATTCCCGGCTTTCCCGTCGCGCTGCGGCTCGGGCTGGCGGGTGGGCCACTGGTGGTCGCGCTGGTGCTGGGGCGCATCGGCGGGATCGGTAAACTTCACTGGTTTATGCCGCCCAGCGCGAATCTTGCGCTGCGTGAACTCGGCATTGTGCTGTTCTTATCGGTGGTGGGGCTTAAATCTGGCGGCGACTTCGTCGATACGTTATTGAACGGCGATGGGGTGTGGTGGATTGGTTATGGCGCGCTAATTACCATTGTGCCGCTGCTGCTTGTCGGCGTACTGGCGCGGACGCTGGGTAAGATGAACTACCTGACGCTGTGCGGCATGTTGGCGGGCTCCATGACCGATCCGCCTGCGCTGGCGTTTGCCAATGGGCTACACCCGACCAGCGGTGCGGCGGCGCTATCGTATGCGACGGTTTATCCGCTGGCGATGTTTCTGCGCATTATGTCGCCGCAGCTGTTAGCCGTACTTTTTCTTACCCTCTAAATGTTATCAACTGGATAAAAAATAATATTTTCTCGCCGAGTAATGGCGATTTATTTCTTTATTTCTTAATAGGGAAATACCTGAGTGGATAAATAAGGAATGGATAACTGACTGTCTGGAAAAGAATTATATTACCACTATTAGGTATAAGGTTTTTTTATCATTGCGTTGTCGTTAATTTCGTTAATTTTATGTTCTTTAAATGTCAATTATTATTGAATTTCAAGGGTTTTTTATCAGGAAATTAAAACCACGATGGTTTCTTAAATAAATTAATGAACCACTTTAGTAACTAAAGTTACGCTATTTTATAGGCGCATTATAATACTATCTCTTCATTAATCACTTGATTTGATTAGACGAGAGAAGCACCCTGAACCCTTGTTTTCTCGTCTTTTTTTCCGCAGATGATTCCTGTTGCGTTGTTTTCAGCAGGGTGACGAAGGAAGAATAACGAAATACCCACTCCTCCGCACGGGACATCCGTCGTGAATATCTCCTGAATAATTTGAGTGTGACTCGAAGTATGACGGGGAATACAGAATCCGTTTTAATGAAGAGTGGTGTTCTTATGTCTGCGAATAACAGCAGGTTGATAAAGCTTCTAGTTATCCTTTGTATCGCCGGTGGCTTATGGTTATTGCCGGTTCCTGACGGGGTTAAACCCGATGCCTGGCATCTGATGGCGATTTTCATTGCCACCGTTGTCGGTCTGATTCTCTCTCCTTACCCGCTTGGCGCGATGGCGATGTTCAGCCTGACCTCGGTCGCCATATTAGGGTTATTACCCATTAAAGATGTGCTGACGGGCTTTAGCGATCCCACCATTTGGATGATCGCCTGTGCCTTCTTTATTTCTCGCGGCTTTATCAAAACCGGCTTTGGTCGACGCATTGGTCTGCTGTTCATCAGCAAGCTGGGGAATAGCTCTCTCGGTCTGGCGTATGGTCTGGTGTTTACCGACCTGATGTTCGCTCCGGCCATGCCTTCCACATCTGCACGCTGCGGCGGGATCATCACTCCGCTGTTCCGGTCAATCTCCGAAGCCTATGACTCCACGCCGGAAAAAGGCACACAGCGTCGCATTGGTGCGTTTCTGGTACAGTCCATTTTCCAGTGTAACGCCGTGACTTCCGCGATGTTCATGACCTCCATGGCGGGTAACCCGATGGTGGCGAAGCTGGCTTCTCAGTTTGGTATTCACATCAGTTGGACGGATTGGGCGTTGGCGACACTGCTGCCGGGCTTCCTGTCTTTGGCGCTGATTCCTTACCTGATCTACCGTTTCTATCCGCCTGAACTGAAGAAAACCTCAGAAATGCGTGCGATTGCCGTCGAAAGACTGCGTGAAATGGGCAAAATGACCCGCGACGAGTGGGTGGTGCTGGGCGTGTTCCTGGGTCTGGTGACCTTCTGGGTGCTGGGTTCTACGCTGAATATCGATGCAACCCTGACCGCGCTGGCTGGCCTGAGCGTGCTGTTGCTCAGCCGTGCGCTGACCTGGGACGACGTGGTCAGTGAGAAAGAAGCCTGGCACACCGTGGTGTGGTTTGCCGTACTGATGACGCTGGCTGGCCAGCTCAACAAAATGGGTCTGATTGCCTGGCTGGGTGGATTGGCCGGTAATGCCGTGAGTGGGATGCACTGGCTGCCAATGCTGGGTCTGCTGTTGCTGGTGTACTACTACAGCCACTATCTGATGGCGAGTGCGATTGCCCACATCAGCGCCATGTATGCCATTTTCGTCTCTATCGCGCTGGCAGCCGGTGCACCGCCGATGCTGACCGTGCTGGTATTCGGTATCTTCAGTAACCTGTTTATGTCCACGACTCACTACTCCAGTGGTCCGGCACCGATTTTGTTCGGCACCGGCTACGTGCCGCTGGGAACCTGGTGGAAGATCGGTTTCCTGGTCAGTCTGGTCATCATCCCTATCTGGTTGGGTATTGGCGGAATGTGGTGGAAACTGCTCGGTTTCTGGTAAAACGCAGATACCCACAGGCTTTCCTGATGCGAAACATTCCTGATACAAAAAATGTACCGCAACGTTAAGCCTGATTTCCTTTCTTCAAGCCTACGCCCTGTCCTTGTGACGGGGCGTATGCATCACGGCACGCGAAACGCGACGAAACAGTATAAGATAACGGTGTGATGATGGTGGTTTCGGAGAGTGACATGGGCAAGAAAAAGGCACCGCTAAAGCTGGGAACATCGGTGTTTCTTATGGTGTCGGTTGTGCTTGGTGCGGTGTTGCTGGTGGTCTATTCCTTGCTGTTTTTTCGCATTAATCAGCTTTCAGAAGATCATCTGCGAGAAAAAGCCTTTGCCATTGCTCGCACATTTGCCGCTTCTCCCGTGGTTATTGATGAACTTAAAGGGATTGGTCGGCCTGAGGACGTGCAGGCGGCTGCGGAGACGATTCGTCAGCGTAATCAGCTGCTTTTCGTCACTGTCACGGACATGGATACGGTGCGCCATAGCCACCCTGAACCGGAAAGAATCGGTGAGCATTTTGCCGGTCGGGATATCTACCCGGCGCTGTTAGGCATGGAGAATACGTCTATTAACCGGGGGACGCTCGATCCCGCGCTGCGGGTCTTTACACCGGTTTTCGACAGCAACCATAAGCAGGTTGGCGTTGTTGCGCTGGGGATTGCCTTAACCAGCGTGCAGAAGGTGATCAGCGATAATCGCTGGATGATTCCCTGGACGCTATTGGCGGGGGCGCTGGTCGGCTGGCTGGGTACGTTGATTCTGGTGAAGGTGCTCAAGCGCATTATGCTGGGATTCGAGCCGTTTGAGATCTCGAACCTGTTTGAACAGCGCAACGCGATGCTCAAGCACATCAAAGAAGGCGTTATCGCAGTCGATCAGGATGGCCGGATTACGGTCATCAATGATGAGGCGCGACGGCTTTTCCGGCAGAATAAGCCGCAGGGCAGTGAAACGCCGGCTCCGAAGCCCGCGGAACGCGTCAGCGACCAGTGGCTTGAACATCTGCACCTGAAACAGGTGCTGGAGAGCGGTACACCGCGGCGTGATGAAGAGATTAACTTTAACGGTCACCTGCTGCTGACTAACACCGTGCCGGTTTTTGTGAAGGGCGACATTATCGGCGCGATTGCGACATTCCGTGATAAAACGGAGATCAGCCAGTTGCTGCAACGGTTGAGCGGGATGTCCTACTATGCGGATGCGCTGCGTGCGCAGTCGCACGAGTTTATGAATAAGCTGCACGTTATCCTGGGGATGCTGCACTTAAAATATTACTCGCAGCTGGAAGATTATATCCTGAAGACCGCCAATAATTATCAGGCGGAAATTGGTTCGATTATTCGTAAAGTGAAATCGCCAGTGATTGCCGGCTTCCTGTTGGGTAAAATCAACCGCGCACGCGATCTCGGCATTACGCTCTCCATCAGCGAGGAGAGCCTGCTGCCGGATACCGATGATGTCGATGCCACCAATGAATTGATTACCGTATTGGGTAATCTGATTGAGAATGCGATGGACGCGATTGATGGACAGGAAAACTGTGAAATCAGCGTGAGCTTCCATCATCAGAACGGCCGCCTCCACTGTACCGTGGGGGATGATGGCCCCGGCATTTCACCGGAGAGTCAGGCGCGCATTTATGAACAGGGATTCTCTACCAAAGGCAGCGGGCGCGGTATTGGCCTGTACCTGACCAAACAGAGTCTGGAGAAGATTGGCGGCACTATCGAGTTTGAATCAGAACCTGAGGTGTACACCCAGTTTTTCGTTACTATTCCTTATCAAGCAAGGCTGTTTGACCATGATTAATGTACTGATTGTTGATGACGATGCCATGGTTGCAGAGCTTAACAAATCTTATCTGAACCAGGTTTCTGGATTTAGCTGCTATGCGACCGTCCCCACATTGCAGCAGGCGCGCAACCTGCTGATGCAACCTGACTCGGAAATCGATTTGGTACTGCTGGATATTTATATGCAGCAGGATAATGGACTGGACCTGCTGCCGACTATTCGTGAATTCAGTGAAAAGACGGACGTCATCATCATCTCGTCTGCCAGCGATGTGTACACCATCAAGAAAGCGCTGCATTACGGTGTGGTGGATTATCTGATTAAGCCTTTCCAGTTCTCGCGTTTCGAACAGGCGCTGACCGCCTATCGTGAAGAGGCGAATTTGTTCAAGCACCGCGATTTTGTTGGGCAGTCGGATATTGATAACCTGATTCGTCGTACCAGCAGTAGCACAGTTAGCGAACGTAAGAAATTGCCGAAAGGGCTGACCAGCCTGACGCTGCGTACCGTCTGCGAGTGGATTGAAGGCAACCAGGGCATCGAGTTCTCTACCGAAATGCTGGCGAATGCGATTGGTATCTCCCGCGTCTCCTGCCGTAAGTACCTGATCTACCTGTCTGATACTGGCATCCTGACCACCAATATTCTGTACGGCTCTACCGGCCGACCGGTGTATTTATATCGTCTGCTGCCTGAAAAACAGGACTCGCTGCGCCAGTACTGTGAATAAAAGGCTGTGAATAAAAAGCGGTAAATAAATCGCGCTGAAGAATAAGGTACACAGAGACGAGGCGGGAGCGATCCCGCCTTGTGCTATCACAATTCAGTGACGATGAAACCAAATGGAGTTGGTTTAGTGGAACACGATAAATTTATGCAGTACGGCCGCGGGTTAGGGCTGTGGCGGAACCCACGGGAAAATATTAAGCCTGAGCCAATAAATTACTTCAGGGATGACCCGATTTATCTCACGCCCTCAAAAGGAGAGTGGGTTAATCAGATCCAAGAGTGCAAGAAAGAAAATAACCCATTAGAGAACGGTGTGTTTATCTGGACCGAAATTAAGGGTACAGGTCACGCCTTTGTCTCTGTTCATGAGGGTAATAGTGCTTCTGTTTTCACTTATGGTCGATTCGGTAGACGGTCTGGTGCTGGCGAGACTGTCGGGGGATTATTAGAAGGGATGCATGATGTTAACAAGTGAATGTAAGACGGTTATGCGCTGGGGAGGAATAGCATTAGTAACCTTTGTATATTATCTGTGGCTCTTTCTTGCTATTTTTCCGTTAGATGATAAAGGGGACATGCCACTGGGTAAGGTGGTTACTATCGAATATCATGAGGCCGTGATAGAAAATATTTATAAGGCCACAGATAATGTTCTTGAGGTTGCTTTAATTGGTTTTCCTGTGTGCATGACTCTGATTCTGATCATTTTCAAGAAAGTTAGATAGTTGTGGTCAGCAAACGGAACTGAATGTCATATGTGGAATGAGACAAACGAGGCGGGAGCGATCCCGCCTTGTGCTATCACAATTCAGTGACGATGAAACCAAATGGAGTTGGTTTAGTGGAACACGATAAATTTATGCAGTACGGCCGTGGGTTAGGGTTATGGTGTAATCCACGGGAAAATATTAAGCCTGAGCCAATAAGTTACTTCATGGATGACCCGATTTATCTCATTCCCTCAAAAGGGGAATGGATTAATCAGATCCAAGAGTGCAAGAAAGAAAATAACCCATTAGAAAACGGTGTATTTATCTGGACAGAAATTAAGGGGACAGGTCACGCCTTTGTCTCTGTTCATGAGGGTAATAATGCTTCTGTTTTCACTTATGGTCGATTTGGTAGACGGTCTGGTGTTGCCGGGGCTGTCGGTGATGGCATCTTAAATTTTTTGCAGTTTGAAGATGCCAGAACATATTACCGAGAAGAGTTGTACCAAACAGAAGCTAAGGTTTTTCTCATTACAGATGCGAATCCTACGATTGCTCGATTGTACTTTGAAAAGCTATGGCGTTCAGGGGGCAAAGTGAAAGAAACAATCAAGATGGGAGAAAGCACTAAAAGAAACGGTCGTACAGTCGATCAATATGATGTGACAGGCGTGAACTGTACAACCCATGTAACAAAAGGCGTGAAGATTGCGGGATCACAGATATTTGAGGGAGGATATACCACTCACGCTCAGATACGGATTAATTACGAAGAAGATTTTGCCGTGCCGGTATCGCTACAGCGGTATTTAGAACGAAAAAACGCTGAATCATCGATGCTTGTTGTTGATATGACCAGTGAGTTTAGAAAGCAGTACCCGAACACTGATAACTATACACCGATAAGCGAAGATACCACTTTAAGAGTCGTGTCCGAGGTTGTTTCTGGTATAGGTAAAATTTCACCTTATTCTGGTGGTACTGTCGGTGGGCTATTAGAAGGGATGCATGATGTTAACAAGTAAGTGCAAGACTTTTATTCGATGGTTCAGTATTTTCTTTGTCTCTTTTTTTTATTTGATAAGCATTGCTCTTTTTTCTTTTGGACATGTTCAAGATAAGGAAAGAATGGTTTTTTTATCTGATAAAACAGTGCCAGTTGAATACCATTTTGCGATATTAGCTGATATGCGAGAATCTATGGATTCCATGTATTCAGCCGTATTAATTGGTTTCCCCATCTGTATGAGCCTGATTCTGATCATTTTCAAGAAGGTTAGATAAGAATGCGGTTGATGGCGGATTGGAGCGCAGTTCTGAACCTGTTGCACCGATAACGGCATAGCTGGAACGCTGTGTATACGGGCTTAAATGGTTTTTCTCATTCAGAATAAGGTTTCCCCCTGATTGGGGGAAACCATGATACTAAGATTAAGCAACCCAGCCCAGCAGCAGCGTTGCGGCGATGACGGTAGATGCGCCGCCGATACGGGTAGCGATCTGTGCGAACGGCATCAGGGACATACGGTTAGAAGCAGACAGAATAGCCACGTCACCCGTACCGCCCAGCCCGCTGTGGCACGTGGTTACGATGGACGCTTCAATTGGATACATGTTCAGATAAGGTGCAATCAGGAAGCTCACCAGCGCCATGGACAGCACCACAGAACCACAGACGATGACATAACCCACAGAGAATACTGCGACGACGCTTTCCAGCGGGATATACAGCATGCCCAGTCCGATCATCAGCGGCCACACCAGAGAACTGGATACGAACTTGTAAACGCTGTGTGCGCCAGTTTCCATAATCGCAGGAATCACGCGTCCGTATTTGCAGAGGACGGCGATCAGAATCATCAGCACTGGGCCTGGGATGTGTACCAATTTCTCAAACAGTCCACCAACGATGAAGAAGGCGCAAATCATCAGCAATCCGCCGCCCATCAGATGAAAATCGACCGGTTTTGGTGCTTCATTGACGGCAAACATCGCGTTGTCTTCATCGCTGCGAACCAGACGCCCTTCGCCGTTCAGATCCTTGCGGCGCATACCCAGACGGGATAACACGCCGGCACACAGAATCGCGAAGATGTTACCGACGACGGCTGCGGGCGCTAGCTGAGCAACATAGACATCCGGGCTTTCTCCCAGAATGGCAGAGTAGGCTAGAGATAATGGCAGGATGCCTTCACCGATACCGCCGCCGATGATTGGCACGATAATGAAGAAGAAGGTGTGATAGAAGCTATAGCCGCACAGTTTACCAACCAGCAAACCGGTTGCCAGCGCGGTTGCGGTGCCGATGACCAGCGGGACGAACATGCGCACCATCCCCTGAATCAGGATTTTGCGGTTCATACCCAGAATACTGCCGACCACCAGACAGGCGATAACGAAATACAGGAAGTTCGCCTCTTTCATCAGCAGGTGGACGGTTTTCATGGTGTTGTCGTTGAACAGCTCAAAATACACCATAACGGACGGTACCATCAGGCACAGAATGGCCGGGCCGCCGATATCTTTGAACACGGGAATGTTGCTGCCAATGTGTGCCAGTAAAAAACCCATCGTCATGATGACGGCGAAACCGCCAATCATATTTTTAGGCAAATATCCTTCGTAGGCAGCGATAGCGACAATGGCGGCAATCGCCATAAAAAGTGCAACGGGAACGGAGCCGATTTTCTTTTTAAAAAATCCCCCGATAAACGATTCTTGTGTTTCCAGAGCGAGATCGTTCTCACATAAAATATCAGTTTCAATTTTTTTCATTATATTCACCCTGCTAGGACAGTTGGTACAGAAAGAAATGACATACCTGCCGTGTAATATCGTTGAGATATTGGTAATGCATCGTTATCGACGCATCTTATTGGCTTTTTGCTTGCCGATATCGGTGTGGATATCGAGCGTTGCTAATGCCAATGGCGGCGGAATGTTTATTATCAGAAAGCAGAAAAATACGTTTTTTTCTTTTTTATCAGTTAGTAACAAAAAGATAAGGGATGGTTGATGTTATTTAACAATGAATCCTGTTGGAGAGTAATCTAGCATGAGGGAATGTTAAAAATAATACGTTAATTACGTATTTGTGAACTTATCAGCAACTCTATTTTAAATAACTTATATTGTTTTTTTGTAATTAAAATAATTTATCGAGGGAATGTTAGGGGTTAAAACAGAAGGAGAGG
Organism: Pectobacterium brasiliense; assembly: GCF_016950255.1. Lineage (NCBI taxonomy): Bacteria > Pseudomonadati > Pseudomonadota > Gammaproteobacteria > Enterobacterales > Pectobacteriaceae > Pectobacterium > Pectobacterium brasiliense. Next base: position 3,151,136 of record NZ_JACGFN010000001.1, read on the forward strand.
TAACTCACAGAGTGAAAAATACCACTTTATGAGAATAAGTAAATAGCGTGTTTTCATTTTAGTGAAAATATTTATTTAACTAAAATAGCCAATTAATTATTGAGCAATATCATTTTATCCTCGGTAAGGGCCCTGTGCCTGCCCCTGCCGCGCAGGACAAAATGCGTTCTCGACCCTGCATCAGCCGCCTTTTTATCTATGCTTTATCTAACGGATGTATCCAGCAATGGCTCTCTGGTCATGGTTATCCCACGGATAAAGAACGATGAAGAGCGATCTTGCGGCTCGTCGAAGGAGGGGGAAACAACGTTTCTTATGCCGTATAGAGTTTTTTTATGTAGCGTAGATAGTCATTTGCCTACTTATGGTGCCGCGGCAAATATCAGAATTTCTTATTATCCGTCAGGATTTTCACCTGCTGTTAACGTTTTTAACAAAAAATAGTGCTCAAATCTTGGACATGTAAGACCAGATGACTATAGTTTTTTTAATGGTGATAATTTCTTTATGTCCGCAAGCTATCGGTTTTTATCGCTGTTTTTTCCGAAAAAGGCAAAACATACACCTTTTGTAAGGTGATGAACTTGTATTTTATCTTTTAAGAAAATGTAAGGAAATTTTGTAAATCCTTACTGCTTATATTGACGTCACCGCCATCTGTTGAGAAATTGAGGGCGTCATAGGGATATAAGGAGGAAAGCAGCGGCTTGTCTGAATGATTCTACGTCTTCATCCAGCATCCGTGAGCGGGTTGTGGCGCGTCAAGGTATACGTTGTAGTTATTATGACTATATCCAACAGCGTGGCGGCCATCGGTTTTGGTAACCCCTTTCCTCTTCCTCATTATTTTAATTTTGCCTTCGGGCGACAGGGTACAGACCACAGTTCGTAAAAATACAGGTCTGGCCAACCATACCCAATTGATTTCGAGATGCAGAACGGAATATCAGCGCTGTTAACCACTGTGCGTTTAACGACAGAATTAACGCGTATGCAGCTTGGAGTATGGCGGGTATAGCACACAACATCATCCACAATGGAGCACAAGTAATGGAAAAATCCCTGGTTAAATCAAGGGTGTTGAAGTTCGGCCTTGGCTTGCTCGCCCTGTCCGTCGCTGCAGGCGTTCAGGCAAAGACGCTGGTGTACTGCTCAGAAGGCTCCCCGGAAGGTTTTAACCCACAGCTGTTCACCTCCGGTACAACGTTTGATGCCAGCTCTATTCCTATTTATAACCGCCTGGTGGAATTTAAAGACGGTACCACGGACACCGGTCCGGGTCTGGCTGAAAAATGGGATATTAGCGAAGACGGCAAAACCTATACTTTCCATCTGCGCAAAGGCGTGAAATGGCAAGACAGTAAGGATTTCAAACCTTCTCGTGAATTCAATGCCGATGACGTGATTTTCTCCTTCATGCGTCAGCAGGATGCCAACCATCCGTACCACAAAGTATCTGGCGGCAGCTATGAATACTATCAGGGTATGGGTATGCCGGAACTGGTCAGCAAAATCGAAAAAGTAGACGACTATACCGTCCGCTTTGTGCTGAACCGCCCTGAAGCGCCGTTCCTGGCAAACCTGGCGATGGACTTTGCTTCCATCCTATCAGCGGAATACGCGGATAAGATGCTGAAAGCCGGTACGCCAGAGAAGATTGACCTGAACCCAATCGGTACAGGCCCGTTCCAGCTGCAGCAGTACCAGAAAGATTCCCGTATTCTGTACAAAGCCTTTGAAGGCTTCTGGGGTACTAAGCCTGGTGTTGACCGTCTGGTCTTCTCCATCACGCCAGATGCGTCTGTACGTTACGCCAAGCTGCAAAAAGACGAATGCCAGATCATGCCGTATCCAAACCCGGCCGATCTCGCGAAGATGAAAGAAGATAAGAACATCACGTTGATGGAACAGCCTGGCCTGAACGTTGGCTATCTGGCTTACAACGTTGAGAAAAAGCCGCTGGATAACGTCAAGATTCGCCAGGCGCTGAACTATGCGGTTAACAAGTCTGCCATTATCGAAGCGGTCTATCAGGGAGCCGGCCAGGCCGCAACTAACCTGATCCCGCCGACCATGTGGGGCTACAACAACGACGTTAAAGACTACAGCTACGATCCTGAGAAAGCGAAAGCGCTGCTGAAAGAAGCGGGTATGGCTGACGGTTTCTCTATCGACCTGTGGGCAATGCCGGTACAGCGTCCGTACAACCCGAACGCGCGTCGTATGGCAGAAATGATTCAGTCCGACTGGGCGAAAGTTGGCGTGAAAGCCAAGATCGTCACCTACGAGTGGGGCGAGTATCTGAAGCGTGCGAAAGACGGCGAGCACCAGACCGTACTGATGGGCTGGACTGGCGACAATGGGGATCCAGATAACTTCTTCGCGACCCTGTTCAGCTGCGATGCGGCTAAAAATGGCTCCAACTACTCCAAGTGGTGCTATAAGCCGTTTGAAGACTTGATCCAACCGGCGCGCGCCGTTTCCGATCACGAAAAACGTATTGAACTGTACAAGCAGGCACAGGTTGTGATGCACGATCAGGCTCCGGCGCTGATTGTCGCGCACTCTACCGTGTACGAACCTGTACGTAAAAACGTGAAAGGTTATGTGGTTCAGCCGCGTGGTGTGCATAGCTTCAACAACGTGACGTTGGATTAAGTCAGCCACTAGATTTCACGGACACTAAAAACCCCGACCTTGCGGTTTCTCGTTAGAGGAGCCGTGGAGGCGGGGTTTCTTGCCCGTTAAATTTATGGTTGTCTTCCTTGCCCGCTATCCTGCGGGCCGTCGCACACGACGTTTAAAATCGCACCTGGCGATTTTTTAGCTGTGAGCAATGATAAGCCTGCTGGCCAATGAGCCAACGGGCATGAATAGAGAGTTCGGGATATGTTGCAATTCATACTCCGGCGTTTGGGGTTAGTTATCCCAACGTTTATTGGTATCACCCTATTAACCTTCGCGTTCGTACACATGATTCCGGGCGACCCGGTGATGATCATGGCGGGGGAACGGGGTATTTCCGCCGAGCGTCACGCGCAGTTGCTGGCTGAAATGGGGCTGGATAAGCCGCTTTGGCAGCAATACCTCCACTATATTGGCGGTGTGATGCAGGGCGATCTGGGGATCTCCCTCAAGAGTCGTATCCCCGTGTGGGAAGAATTTGTGCCTCGCTTCAAAGCGACGCTGGAACTGGGTATCTGCGCGATGATGTTTGCTATCGCGGTGGGGATTCCGGTTGGTGTGCTGGCTGCGGTCAAACGCGGTTCCATTTTCGATCATACCTCTGTTGGCCTGGCGCTGACGGGCTACTCCATGCCTATCTTCTGGTGGGGCATGATGCTGATTATGCTGGTCTCCGTTCAGCTTGATCTTACCCCCGTTTCGGGACGCATCAGCGACACGATTTTCCTTGATGACAGTATGCCGCTAACCGGCTTTATGCTGATCGATACCCTGTTCTGGGGCGAGGAAGGCGACTTTATCGACGCGGTTGAACACATGATCCTGCCTGCCATCGTGCTGGGCACCATTCCACTGGCGGTGATTGTGCGTATGACGCGCTCCGCGATGCTGGAAGTGCTGGGTGAGGATTACATTCGTACCGCTCGCGCCAAAGGGCTGAGCCGTCTGCGTGTGATTGTCGTACACGCGTTGCGTAATGCGATGCTGCCGGTGGTAACGGTAATTGGTTTACAGGTCGGTACCATGCTGGCCGGGGCGATCCTGACGGAAACCATTTTCTCCTGGCCGGGGCTGGGACGGTGGTTAATCGATGCGTTGCAGCGTCGTGACTATCCGGTGGTTCAGGGCGGCGTACTGCTGGTGGCAACCATGATCATTCTGGTGAACCTGCTGGTAGATGTGCTCTACGGCGTGGTTAACCCACGCATCCGTCACAAGAAATAAGGGGAAGGCTAAGATGACACACGTCACTGAACCTGTTGTAAATAGCGCACCGAAGCCGATGACCCCGCTACAGGAATTCTGGCACTATTTTAAACGTAACAAAGGGGCGGTCGTTGGCATGGCGTATGTCGTGCTGATGCTGATTATCGCCATTGGCGCCAACGTGTTGGCTCCGCATGCGCCCGCTGAGCAGTTCCGCGATGCGTTGCTTCGCCCGCCGGTCTGGCAAGAGGGTGGAAGCTGGCAGTTTATTCTGGGAACGGACGACGTCGGGCGTGATGTCCTGTCCCGCCTGATGTACGGCGCACGTCTCTCTCTGCTGGTTGGCTGTCTGGTCGTCGCACTGTCGCTGGTGCTTGGGGTGATCTTCGGCCTGCTGGCCGGATATTTCGGCGGTGTGGTCGATGCACTCATCATGCGTATCGTCGATATCATGTTGGCGCTGCCGAGCCTGCTGCTGGCGCTGGTGCTGGTGGCCGTCTTCGGACCTTCGATTGTGAATGCCTCGCTGGCGTTGACCTTCGTGGCATTGCCGCACTATGTCCGTTTGACCCGCGCAGCGGTGCTGGTGGAAGTCAATCGCGATTACGTCACGGCTTCACGCGTGGCGGGAGCCAGCTCGATGCGTCAGATGTTCGTCAACATTCTTCCGAACTGCCTGGCACCGTTGATTGTGCAGGCTTCTCTCGGCTTTTCTAACGCCATTCTTGATATGGCTGCTTTGGGTTTCCTCGGTATGGGCGCACAGCCGCCAACACCAGAATGGGGCACCATGCTGTCGGACGTTTTGCAGTTTGCGCAAAGCGCCTGGTGGGTGGTGACGTTCCCCGGTCTGGCGATCTTACTGACGGTATTGGCGTTTAACCTGATGGGGGACGGTTTGCGTGACGCTCTCGACCCCAAACTCAAGCAGTAGTAGAGGTAGAGAGATGGCGTTGCTCAATGTAGATAAACTGTCGGTTCACTTTGGTGATGAGGATCTGCCGTTTCGTGCGGTCGATCGTATCAGCTACCAGGTTGAACAAGGTCAGGTCGTCGGTATCGTCGGGGAATCCGGCTCCGGTAAGTCCGTCAGTTCGCTGGCGATTATGGGACTGATTGATTACCCCGGCAAAGTGATGGCCGACAAGCTGGAATTTAACCAGCGTGATTTAACAAAAATTTCTGAAAAAGAACGGCGTAATCTGGTGGGTTCTGAAGTCGCGATGATTTTCCAGGACCCGATGACCAGCCTGAATCCGTGTTATACCGTGGGCTACCAGATCATGGAAGCTATCAAGGTGCATCAGGGCGGTAATCGCAAAACCCGTCGTCAGCGTGCGATTGACCTGCTGACGCTGGTCGGGATTCCCGATCCAGGTTCGCGTCTTGACGTGTATCCGCACCAGCTTTCCGGCGGGATGAGCCAGCGCGTGATGATCGCGATGGCGATTGCCTGTCGGCCGAAGTTGCTGATTGCCGATGAGCCGACCACGGCGCTCGACGTGACCATTCAGGCGCAGATCATCGAACTGTTGCTCGAATTGCAGCAGCGAGAAAACATGGCGCTGATCCTGATTACCCATGATTTGGCGCTGGTGGCTGAAGCGGCACACCACATCATCGTGATGTATGCCGGGCAGGTGGTGGAATCAGGCAAAGCGGCAGATATTTTCAGCGCGCCCCGTCATCCGTATACCCAGGCATTGCTGCGTGCGCTGCCGGAGTTTGCGGCAGATAAATCCCGACTGGCATCGTTGCCGGGTGTGGTACCGGGTAAATATGACCGCCCGAACGGCTGTCTGTTAAACCCGCGCTGTCCCTATGCGCAAGACCGCTGCCGTCAGGAAGAACCTGCACTGCGCGATATTCCTGGTCGTCAGGTGAAATGTCATACACCGCTGGATGATGCGGGGAGGCCAACCCTATGAGTGAACTGAACGCACCATCGCAGCCGTATTTGCTGCATGCGATAGATTTGAAAAAACACTATCCGGTGAAAAAGGGCTTTTTCGCGCCAGAACGGATGGTGAAAGCGCTGGACGGCGTTTCCTTTACGCTGGAACGCGGTAAAACGCTGGCAGTGGTCGGAGAGTCCGGTTGTGGAAAATCCACGCTGGGTCGCCTGCTGACGATGATCGAAACCCCGTCTGATGGCGAACTGTACTATCAGGGACAGGATCTACTGAAGCACGATCCTGAAGCACAGAAGCTACGTCGGCAGAAGATCCAGATCGTTTTCCAGAATCCGTACGGATCGCTGAACCCGCGTAAGAAAGTCGGCCAGATCCTGGAAGAACCACTCCAGATCAACACGGAACTGTCAAAAGCTGAACGTCGTGAAAAAGCGTTGGCGATGATGGCAAAAGTGGGGCTGAAAACGGAGCATTACGACCGTTATCCGCATATGTTCTCTGGCGGTCAGCGTCAACGTATCGCTATCGCCCGTGGATTGATGCTGGACCCAGACGTGGTGATTGCCGATGAGCCCGTTTCAGCGCTGGACGTGTCGGTTCGTGCGCAGGTGCTGAACCTGATGATGGATTTGCAGCAGGATCTGGGGCTGTCTTACGTCTTCATCTCGCACGATCTGTCCGTTGTTGAACATATTGCTGATGAAGTGATGGTGATGTATCTGGGCCGCTGTGTGGAGAAGGGCAGTAAAGATGCCATTTTCAACAACCCGCGCCACCCGTATACGCAGGCGTTACTGTCCGCGACGCCGCGCCTGAACCCGGATTTACGCCGTGAACGCATCAAGCTGACGGGTGAACTGCCCAGCCCGCTGAATCCACCGCCGGGCTGCGCGTTCAATGCGCGCTGCCAGCGCTGCTTCAGCACTTGCACGCAGTTCCAACCGCAGTTGAAAACCTACGGCGAACAGCAGGTCGCTTGCTTCGCTGTCGATCAAGACGAACAGGGCACCGCTGTAGCCTAGTTTGCCTTCGATGCCCCCATGCCGCGGTGTGGGGGTTTTGGTTTTTGCCCCACGCTATTCCGTCATATTTGAACAAACTTCACCCACCGTCTGCGACTAACCTGAAAGGCCGTTGGCTGGAAGTATCGGGCTTTATGGCCGGGATGCTCATCACTATTACCGTCGAGCGGGGGAGGATAGTGATTGAGACGGAGATTAATCTCTAACTCTACGCACAATAAACCGCAGATAAAATAAAGCCGGAAGGATCGTTGGGATCGCTTCCGGTTTTATTAATCATCACTCACGGAAGTATAAGTAGGTTTTGCTTTTTTTATGTTTACGTATAAATCTTTATCGTCCAACCTCCACCAATATTCATTATATGATGAAGGTTTTTTATATTCATAAATTGAAACAATACCAAGCAACCCACATGGGGTTTCGGACATAAAATCCCAGCCATTCTTCTCAGCAAAAAACATATCGAGATCTTCGTCATACCATATAGAAAAACCTTTTTTATCAAGAATGTTTAACGCTGTGTTATATACATTACTATATTCTGACAAAGTAGGCATATATACTCCATATTTGTATTAATAAAAGATTAACTAATTATGCCGCCCGAACGGGTCATAGCGGTAGAACCAGCGTTCGCCCGTCGGGGTGTCGACAACCCGGAGCTGGTTGCGGCTGTCTCTGCGGTAGGTAAAGTAGAGAGGGCGAATTAGAGAAGCGCAATCCGCCGTTTACCGTGGGTAACTTAAGATCATTCAGCGGATTACGCCTTCAGATAATATGCCCTACAGCCTAATCTGATACTCCAACCTTTTTAAAGAAGCATCCATCAATACCAACTTCCTCAAGATATTTTGAAAATCTCTCGGTGAAGAAATAGTTAAGATTATAGAGATAATCTCTAAATACAAGTTCATCATCGTGTATTTTTAAAAATTCATATCTACTATTATCTTCCATTTCTTCATAAGCATCCCATGACTCAGCATCAATTGATTTTTTTACATTAAGAACGTTCATAAAAAAAAACCTTCTATTGTTAGACGTTCTTATAGGTAAAAATTCAGCTTTCCCAAATAGAAAGTCTTCAATTTTATCTTTTAATTCCTCACTTATGAGAAGCAACCTTGCATGATAATGTGATATGTTAAAATCTTCTCTTTTTTCTTTCTCTTTCTTTGTTTTTCCTTGAAAGATATCAAAATTATATAATTCCCATTCATCGACTAATGAACGCCCATCATATAAATTCATATTTTTAATAATTTCACTGCCTTCAGCGGGAAGGTAATATTTAAATATATCGATATCTGCTTCTAGCGTGTAAATGTTCATTGTTACCTCAATATTTAAACGTCCCTGAAACAAGTGAATCTCTAATGCTGGATAGTGCAGAATTCACATTTTCTGTAAGCTTACTCAGGCCACCTCCCGCACGCATTTCTGCTCTTTGCATAATCCTAGTAATCTCTTGATAATATTTATCGGTGTGGATAACTCGATGATAAGCACCAGGCTGCGGAGATATTTTCTTGATATGCTTTAAAAACACACCGTTTACAGCATCATCAATTTTGATTCCAGCCTTGTCTAAAATGCTTCTTGCTATATCAGCCCGCCTATCTGCGCCAGCTACTATATGGTGTGCTGCAGACCCCCAATATTTATGCCACCCAATTGTCATATAGCCAGCATTTTGAGCTAAGAGCTTATTTGCCGCTTTCATATTACTCGCTAGTATTCGAGCGCAACCAGCCAACCCAAACGGATCAACCCAGTCCATCGGGTTATGTACGTATCCGTAATTATTCTCCCCACCCAGCACCCCTATAGGGTCAGGCGAGACGTAGCAACCATCGTTCGGGTCGTAGTACCGAAAACGGTTATAGCATAACCGGCCGCCTGTCTGCGCACCAACCGCCCGGCTTGGGTATTCCTGCTGGTTGTGTTTTGGCAGGCAGGCTACCGCCTGCTATGACATAGCCAATTTGTAGTTTCTTATAATATCAGTGGGTTGAATTGATTACATTAGTGGTTGTGGTATCAAGCCACATGGCGGGATACGCACCGCAGAATGGCAGACCGAACTTGCCGTCAGCGATTAACCTTAAAGGCAGCTGGCTGAAGAGTCGGGCTTTATAACCTAGATGCCCACACTATTACCATTGAGCGGGGACAGGATAGTGATTGAGGCGGAGACTAATCTCTGACGCTGCGCACGATAAACAGCAGATAAAAAATAGCCGGAAGGATCGTTGGGATCGCTTCCGGCATGTTTTACACCTTTTCTATAATGGCATTAGATATATTAAAATTATTTAGAGTGTTCATTATATGCTCAGATACTGCTAATCGTTGATCCTCTGATAAGAAGATCTCTTTCCCATTAATAAATTTCATCCAATAAAAATTGGGCAACGGCTTTCCTGGATAAATTTCATTAAACTCATCCGATTGAGTAACAATGATTTTTTCAAAAAAAATATTATCTTGAACAGTGTTTTTTAATTCATTGGCTAATCTTTCCGTTACAATAAAGCACGGATAGCACTCCAATAAATCATCACCAAGCCATCCCGAAAAACATAGCTCCAATTTTTTCACAACAGGAGGATGTACACTGCTATTCATCACTGTTCCGTCACCAAGCTCTCCAGCAACTTCGGGTTCAATATAATAAACACTTGACATGAGATCACCTTATTGGCGGATTGAAGAGGCTACCGAACATATTATCAATTTCAGTAGCCTTGTTTAACACATCTGTACGACTAGGAGATGCATTCATTTTATAAAATCTATTCCACTCTATCCTAATTTTGCTTAAATGAATGTCAGAGTTAATTTCTTTAGGAATCCCTCGCAAATTAGGTAATGAATGCATCTCTGACGAGCTAAATAGCCCAGGATAACGTCTTAATACTTGTTGTTCTATTGCGTGATGCACAACAACTTTTCCTTGCAAAGTTGGATGTGCGGCAAAAAAGGTCGCTTTATAATCACTGTTAAGAGAGGAACCAACTCTAGCTTTACTTGGGAACTTTGAAGCTGCTCTAGCCGATTTACTGGATGCAATATTATCCAGAACTCTCTGCCTAATTATTGGACAACCAGCCAACCCAAACGGATCGACCCAATCCAGCGGATTCTGAACATACCCGTAATTGTTATCACCCCCCAGCACCCCTATAGGGTCAGGCGAGACGTAACAACCACCGTTCGGGTCGTAGTACCGAAAACGGTTATAACATAGCCCGCTTTCGGTGTCACGGTACTGTCCGGCAAAGGCAAGTCCCGGGTCGGCAGAGTCTTCCGTGGAGCCTGGTCGCTGGCCCCAGAGGGTGCTTTTTGGTGCCTGCCAGCGCAGGGTGCCGTCGGGTCGGTACAGAGCCTGCGGTTCGCCGTTCTGGCTGCTGGTAACAAAATCGGTTTCCCAGCGTCCGTCAGTATCCTGCCGTTGCTGAACCAACAGCTCCCAGCTGTTGTGTACCCAGTGGCGGCGGGCAATGCGTTCACCGTTGCGGTAATGGCGCACTTCAGCGATTTGGTCGCCGTCCCACAGGTAGCGGATATCGTCCTGCGTCTGCTCACAGCGTTTGCCGGTACGTCGTCCGAATGGGTCATAGCGGTAGAACCAGCGTTCGCCCGTCGGGGTGTCGACAACCCGGAGCTGATTGCGGCTGTCCCAGCGGTAGTGCCAGACCTGAGGGCGGTAACCCGGCTGAACCACCTGTTTACGGATGAGTCGCCCGGTTTTGTCGTACTGGTAATGGGTATCGTCGTGCTGAGTCAGCCTGCCCGCCTGCCATTCGGTGAGTCGGGAGGTCTCCTGCGGCAGGCCGTTGCGGGTATAGCTATAGGCTTCGTCAGTGTCGACCGCACGCCCTGCGCCACCGCTCAGGACGGACAGCACGCGTCCGGTGGCATCCAGACGATAGCCCCGGGTTTCATGGTTATGGCGAACGCCAGCCAGATTGCCCGCGCCGTCATACAGGTATTCTCTTGTCTGTGTGGCGTGGAGGCGACCGTCCTGCTGTTGGCCGCTCATCTCGCGCGTCAGCCACCCCATCACATCATATTCGCGGTGTTGGGCGAATGCCCCGCCTGAACGGGACGCTTCCCGTCCGGCGGCATCATGAACAAGGGTGAGCTCCGCGCCGTCCGGCAACTGCACCTGTTGCAGTTCACCCGCCGCGCTGTAGCTGAACGTGCTGGTCAGTGCATCATCGCTCGCGTCTTCCCAGGCCAGCGTCCGCGTCACGGTGCGTGCGGTATCATCAAACTGGCGGGTGAGCAGGGTGCCGTTCAGCCACTCCTGTACCACCCGGTCACGGAGGTCATACTCCAGTTGGACATGACTGGTCGCGGAGGTGACCTCGGTCAGCCTGCCTGCGGCGTCATAGCGATAATGCAGGGTATCGTCTGGTGCGGTTTCTTTGATGAGCAGTCCGCGTCCGTCATACAGAAAGTGGCGGGTTTCGCCTTCGCCATTACGGATGGCGATGCAGTGGCCGTCTTCGTCATAGGTGTAGTGGGTGTCGGTGCCCGCCATATCCCGCTCGCGGATGACCCGCGCATCGGCATCCAGCCACCATTGCCAGCGGTTGCCGTCTGGGGCGATAACGGCGACCAGTTGCTGGCTCTCTTTGTCGTACTCGTAACGCCAGGTGCGATCTTGTGCATCTGTTCGTGAGGTGAGCAGGTCAAAGGGGCCGTAGCTCTGGCGCCACAGTGCGCCGTTGCCGTCCACGTAGCTCAGCAGGTTGTTATGCTTGTCGTACTGGCGTTTTTCTTCTTTCTCATCGGGGCGTATCAACTGCTCCGGCAGCTTCCAGCTCGCACGACGATAGCCCAAACGGTACTGCGCGCCGTCCGGCCTCTGCCACTGCACGACTCTGTCCTGCTGGTCATATCGTAGCTGCTGGGTACGCCCCAGCGCATCGCTGGCACTCAGCAATCGTTGGCGATGATCGTAACGCAGCCGCGCCTGAACCTCGCCCGCCTGATCGCTCACCTGCGTCAGCAGGCCATGACGGTTCCAGGTAAATCGTACTTCGCGGGTATCCGGCCCTGTGAGTTTCTCCGGGTTGCCGGCCTCATCGAACGCCCATTGCCAGATGCGCCCCAGCGGGTCGGTGATGCCGCATAACCGCTGTGCGTCGTCGTAGTCATAGGCCCAGGCATGACCGCTGCCGTCGATGAAGGCGCTGACCAGACCGCTGTCGTCCAGATAGGTGAACTCAACCACCCGGCCAGCTGGGGAAACCTCACGTAGCAGGTTGCCGTGGTCGTCGTAGTCGTAGCGGGTGACGTGCCCTAACGGGGATTTTTCCCAGCTCATTAGGTGCAGATGGTTGAAGCCAAACTCGCTGCGCTGACCTAATCCGTCGGTCATTACGACACGATCGTCGAGATACTCAAAATGCGCCGTCAGGTAGCCGTCGGCGCAGGTGGTGTAGACACATCGACCCTGATGATCATAGTCGTAGCGCGCCCAGGTCTGGTCGTTGTCATGCCAGCGCGTGAGTCGGTTTTTTTTGTCGTAGTCGTAGAACAGATGATAGGCATGGGCAGCATCGGCCTCGACCAGCCGGCCCTGTTCATCCTGCCGGTATTCAGCCAGTAGGGTTTTCTGCCCGGTATCAATACGCTGTATCTGGTGCAGATACTCGCCTCGCCACACCAGCAGCAGCTCGATATCATCACTGTGGCGTATCTTGCGCAGATAGCCTTTTGGATCGCGGATCAGGGTAATGCGGTTGTCGTGTGGGTCATGTATCGAAGACAGGAGCAGCCGATCGCCCTGGGGCACATCGAATTCACGCCATGTAAGGCTCTCACGGTCCCATAGGCTAAAGCCCTTTGCCCGCCGATACAGGGTAAAAGCTGGATAGAGCGGACAAAATACCGACTGCACATCCTGATGGAAGGTGAAATCGATGTCGTATCCCTGCGCCAGTGTGATGACGACGTGAGTATTCAGGCCATCACGGCTGACCTGTGCCGTTTCGCTCCAGGTATCGTACCAGCCGCGTCCCAGCAGCCCGGTATGGGTGGCAGCGGAACGGTAAGTGCGCTCAAAAAGCAGAGGAAGTGTTTGCCCCAGTTCAATATCCTGACGCATCTCGATCACATCCCCGCTGGGAATGTAGACCGGATCTTTCAGGAAGCCGCGAGTCGCTTCCTTAATGCGTGCCAGGCCTTTGCTATTTTTAAAACCTTTGCTGGCACAGCGAACGGCTCTCCGTAACCCCACCGCCATTCTTAACGCGCCCATGCGCATGCCTTTCAGCACCGCGGTTGGCCCACGTGTAAACAGCTTGCCGAGTCCTTTGAACATACCCCGGCTGGGCGGAACCAGAAACTCGACTGCAATCAGTAGCGCTTTTTCCCACCAGCTGAATTCGTCACTAATTTCCAGACAGGTTTGCTGGCCGGAACCAAAAAAGACGGTTGATGCCCCTTCCTTGATGGTGGCACCACAGACGGTTTTATCGTCGATGCGCGCGGCGGGTGAGCCATTGACGTAGACGGTCTCACTGCCTTGCGCAATGAGCTGGGGCGAGTTGTGCTTGGTGCAAGCGACGGTGTCGACTTCGGCACGGGAAATGGGCTGCTTCTCCGCAAACACCGTACCCGAACCAGAAGAAACGGGCCCAAACGGCGGCGCGCCGCTGTCGACCATCGCGGAGACCTTGCTGGAGACGCTGCTGATCAGTCCCCCAAGCAGGCTGACCGCGCCAAATCCCACCGCCAGTTTGACTGCCCCGACAACCAGCGCCGCCCCCATGCCGCCCGTTCCGACAACGGCGACGGCAATGGCTCCCGCGACCGCCGCAGCGGCGGCAAATACCACCGCCGCCACAACCGCCCCTGCGATCGCTCCAGCCAGCGCGCCGAGAAAGCTTTTGTGCTTGATGGTTTTGCCCGGTGATGTCGGGGGTTTTCCCTGACCCGGTTGAGGGCGACCCGCAGGCGGCGTCGGGCCTTTGCCTGCGTGCATGGCTCCGACGCGGGCAACACGGTTCAGAATGTCACTCAGCATGATGACTCCTTTCAGGTGGCAGCTTTAAAGGTCTCGACCACCGCCAGCATTGCTGTTTTCTGCTCCGCACTGAGCTCGCCTGCTACGGTTACGGTAAACGTCATCAATAGCTCACCGCGCACCTGCATCACGACAACCTGATGCATCGGCCCTTCCGGTGACCGCCAGGTATATTCCAGACCGTGTGCGGGTTGCCCATCCAGCGTCAATGTCCAAACGCCGCGCTCTTCATACCCTTTCAGGTGTGCTGCAAACTGGGCCAACGTCTGCTGATAAACCGTCTCTGCCGTCAGACCGAAGTCAATCGGGGTACGGTTAACAACCAGATTGATGGCATCTCCCGGCAGGACAAAAACATGGAGTGATTCATCGCGCCAGTCGGCGGGGATAGCCAGCGTCCCTTCATTCATCTGATACATAGTCATCCTTAATTCAAATCGATACGGGTGCCGTTCAGCGTCAGGTTATTCCCGACGATCTCAATATCCCCGCTGTGCTTGATTGAGATATAGCCCGCACCCGTACCAATCTGAATGCTGCCATCTTCGGCGTGGATAAAGATATCGTTCGTCACCCTCAGCGTTTCATTGTCTTCCACGACGGTGCTCCGGTTTTTCTTCACCACCACCGTTTGCTCCCCTTGGATCTCAGTAATCTGATCGGCAATGACGGAGACCGTCTGGTTCTGCTGCACGACGACCGTCTGATCGCGGCCAATGTTTTCGTTGTGATCCACATTCACCGATGTACTGCGGTTATTCAGCACCACGGTGTTCATGTCTTTCTGAGCATGGATAAACACTTCTTCCTGACCAGCCTGATCCTCAAAGCGCAGTTCGTTGAACCCAGCGCCTTTGTGGGTTGTGGTGCGCAGTGTGGTGCGCGTTTTGTTGGCGGGCAGCGGGTAGGGTGATGGATTGGTCGCGTGGAAGGTTCTGCCCGTCACGATGGGCTGATCCGGGTCACCTTCGAGGAAACTCACAATGACTTCATGGCCGATGCGCGGAATAGCGATCAGGCCGTACTGGCCACCGGCCCAGCCTTGGCTGACGCGAACCCAGCAGGAACTCTGGTCATCGCTCGCGCCGTAGCGGTCCCACGGGAATTGCAGTTTCACCCGGCCGTATTGGTCGCAGTAAATCTCTTCACCCGCCGGGCCGACAACGGTGGCGATTTGCGGGCCATCGACCATCGGCTTGTACGGCAGATCGGCGCGCCAGGTGGTGCTGGCTTTCACGACCTCGAAGCTGTTGCTGTAGGTGGTCGGTTCGCCGCCGCTTTCTTCTTCCAGCGCCTGCGGCTGCTGTCCACTATGAGTGATGGCAACCAGTTGCCAGGCGATATTGAGTGCCAGATTGGGGTGTTCAGTTAAGGTAAAACTGCTGCCCGGCATCAGTTCGGCGGCATTGGATTCGCCCGAGCCGGTCATCGCGCCCGCTCGCAGCGCGTCCAGCCGATAGCCGGTAAAGGCTTTGCCGCTTGGGTCTTGCTTAAAACGACCGGGGTAGTCGAAGTGTTGATAGCTTTCGCGCTGGTGCTCCAGCTCACCACTCATCTTGTTGTGCAGCAATCCGTAAGCTGGGGTTTTGAAGCTGTAATCCTTCAGCGCCACCTCGGCAGTTCGCACGGCCTCGGCATAGCGGAAACGGCGTACATACGCCCCTTCGCTCAGCCCCTGTGTGGCAAGGTTGAAAAACAGTTCAGGGCCTTTGGCCAGCGCGCCGGCATCGTCGGCAAAAACCAGCCGATGTTTGCCTTCCTCAAACTCATGGAAGAAGTACAGACCTTCCTCTGCGGCCAGCCGGGTAATAAAGGCTAAATCACTTTCCCGATACTGCACGCAGTATTCCCGCACCGCGTGCTCGTTACGCAGCGCAAAGGCGTAGTCGGTGATGCCGGATTCTTCGAGCAGCGCGCCAATAATGGCTTCCGGTTTCTGTGCCTGAAAAATACGGGCGTTAGTGCGTAGCCCTAAACGCCACAGCGCTGGACGGACCTCCGCCTGATAGCGCGTGCGGCGAAAACCGGTGTCGCCCTGTGCGAACGCGCTGACAATGCCGCTCACGCGTCTTTGGAGTTCGCCTTCGTACCACACCAGGAGTTCACAGGGCTGGTCGAGAACAGCACCAAAATCGATCCCCGGTAAGGGGCTGGCCAGATTCAGCGACAGGGCAAACGGCTGGTTAAGCGCCTCGCTGAGCTGAAAATCCACCACGGCAAAAGTCGATGCAGGCAATGCGCCGACCTTAACGGTGAACTGTAATCCTGTACTGTTTGCCATCCGTCCTCCTGATGCTCTCATCCACACTCAGGCATGGCGTGGGCCATGGCTCAATGCAGAAAACCCGGGCAAGCCCGGGTTAAATAGGAATTACGCTTCGACCGGCGCACGCCAGTCATCGGAACCAGAAGTTCCTGCAACGGTGTGTTCCCAATCGATTTTGCGGTAGGCCAGCGATACTTCGATCAACTGGGTGTAGTCCAGCTTCGCTGGATCCTGGCAGTGTGGCATCTGGCAGTTAACGTCAACGATGGTGGCATCGGTCAGCACGGTAGAGAAGAAATGCTCTTGCTTACCTTCAACCGACGTGCGGTACCATTTCAGGGTCACGGTTGGCAGCATTTCGCCAGACGCCAGGGCGTTGTACATCAGCGGAACCGCTTTGTTCAGCGCGACGGTGAATTTGAACGGTTTATGCACACGTTGGCCGGACGGCTGACCAGACTGTGGGTCGGTCGGTACGGTAACGATGTGTTTGAATTCCTGTACCAGCATTTCGTCTTCGTGGCCTTCCACATAGATGTTGCCGACAGAATCAGATGTGAAAGCACCCGCGGTGATGTTGCCCTGCGTTTTACCTTCGATGCTGATATAGCATGGAGTTGGCATAGTCTTGCTCCTTGTTGTTAAACGGAATGAGTTGTTGAACGGGGTTAGTACTTCGCCGTTCACATAGCAATTCATGTGCCAAATTTCATCTATTTGTTTTATAAGGTAATTTACCTAATTAAAATTTTTACTAAGCAAAATTTGAGCAAGAAGTTGCGCAGACTTCCTGAATCGTTTGCAGACATTGCGCAAAAAGTGATTTACACCAGAAAGTGAGCAAGAAATTGCGCAGAATGCGCAGTTATACTGAAAGTTTTGGTTAGGACTATGAGATGACCGTCTTTTTGGAATGAATTAACTATTGATCAGGTGATAATCAATGTTATTGCCGATTAAAAATGCAGGAAATAATTCAATAAACTAATCGTTAGCTGCCTGATGTTGTGGTGGTAAGAACGGGATGACAGAAACGGGAGAGTGAATAAAAAGAGGAGAATGCCTGACCTTGGCATGCTGCAAGTGGTCGGTAAAAATAGTGGGGCGGTGCGTTGCCCCAACCGTATTTCGTTTAATGACGCGTCTATTCTTGCGGTGAGTTAGCCTTCTTGCATCGCCTTTTCCACTTCTTCCGCCAGAATCGCAATACCGCGTTCGATCTTTTCCGGCTCTGGCACATAGTTCATGCGCATGCACTGGTGAGCGTGCGGCCAGCCCTGATCTAAGCCAGGGAAGAAATAGTGACCCGGCACCATGAGGACGCCGCGTTTTTTCAGGCGTTGGTACAGAATTTCTGTCGTGATAGGCAGATCCTTAAACCACAGCCACAGGAAGATCGCACCTTCCGGCTTATGAATCAGGCACTGCTCGGGCGACAGGTAGCGGCGAATAATCGCGATGGTTTCTGTTACGCGCTGTTGGTAGAACGGGCGTACGACGTCATTAGATAAGCGCAGCAGATCGCCACGCTGAATCATCTCGTGCGCCAACGCTGGGCCGATTGCGCCGGGAGACAAACTAATGATGCCGTTCATGTTACCGATCGCCGAGATCACTTTTTCATCCGCAATCACGATACCGCAGCGTGAGCCGGGCAGACCGAGCTTGGACAGACTCATGCACAGGATGATATTCGGGTTCCACAGCGGTGTGGCATCGCTGAAGATGATGCCAGGGAAAGGCACGCCGTAGGCGTTATCAATCAGCAGGGGAATGTTGTGCTGCTGCGCGAGAATATCCAGACGCATCAGCTCGTCGTCGGTCAGCACGTTACCGGTCGGGTTGGTCGGGCGGGATACGCACACCAGCCCGATCTCATCGGTAATCGACAGGTGATCGAAATCGACGTGATATTTAAATTGCCCTTCGGGCAGCAGTTCGATCTGCGGACGAACGGAGACGAACATATTGTCGTCCAGCCCGGAATCTGAATAGCCGATATATTCCGGTGCCAGCGG
Source organism: Pectobacterium brasiliense (assembly GCF_016950255.1). NCBI lineage: Bacteria > Pseudomonadati > Pseudomonadota > Gammaproteobacteria > Enterobacterales > Pectobacteriaceae > Pectobacterium > Pectobacterium brasiliense. The sequence continues at coordinate 3,169,291 of NZ_JACGFN010000001.1, forward strand.
GAACAGCACCTTTTTCAAGCTGCCATCGCTGTGGCGACCTGCAAACAGGTTAAATAAGTAGAAAAACGCACTCTGGCTGCCATTTGTCAGAGCAATGTTCTGTGGTCCAATCTGCCAGCCTAATTCATTACTCAGCAGCTCGGCCAACGCCTTAAGCAGCGTATCCTTACCTTGCGGGCCGTCGTAGTTGCATAGCGCTTCCGTTAATTTCCCTTGTTCCAGCATATCCTGACACAGCTGTTTGAAGTAGCTATCCATCTCCGGAATATGCGCCGGATTGCCGCCGCCCAGCATGATTGCGCCTGGCGTACGCAGCCCTTCGTTCAGGTCGTCCATTAATTGGGTGATGCCAGCGTGACGCGTGAATTTGTTGCCGAAAAGAGAAAAGTTCATAGTTTATTTATCAGTGGTCGTACACAGGTTACCGGCAACCATAGCGCTTGCGCCAATAGGGTGCAATGTGGTCAAAAAACAGACTGGTAATTTTTTATCCCGCGTAGCGTGTAATACTCAGAATAATTTGCTGACTCTAACCTGGGTGTGGAAATGATTTCAGACAGTCGGCTTTATTTTGCTGAAACGATTTCAGCTTTTACCGATCAATGTCTCAATAATTCTGCAATTATAGATGCCATTCACAGCGAGTTAGTGATGCTAATCGAATAAATAACGCGACAATGCCAAATTTTTCCATCTGGTGATAGCTATCACATTCTGACTATCCACTGATTTGTAGTCTTTAGCTCGCATTAGCTAAAACAATTCAGCAGAGAGGGATGGTTAACATGAAAAAATTACTGGCTATAGGCATTACACTGGCGCTGACATCATGGCAACTCTCGGCGCAGACGTTTGTGCTGACAGATGCTGAAAGCAGTGTTGAAAAGGGAAACTGGCAAATTGGCAGTGATGCCCTGAAGATCAAAAGTCAGCATTTCAGCATTGAGCAAAAAGTCCTGCACGGCGGACGTCAGGAAGGCAGTAAAGTGATCACGATTACCAGTCAGGACGGCCTGAAAATTGCCCTCAGCCCGACGCGAGGGATGAACTTGCTGCATGTGACGGGCAAAAACATCCGTTTGGGGTGGGATTCGCCGGTTGATGAGGTCGTCAACCCGAATACCATCAATCTGGAAAGCCGTAACGGACTGGGCTGGCTGGAAGGTTTCAATGAGATGATGGTGCGCTGCGGCTTCGAATGGACGGGGCACCCGGTCGTCAGCGAGGGCATGATCTATACCCTGCACGGCCGCGCGGGAAACACGCCAGCGTCAAAAGTGGTGGTGGAAGTCAGCGATACCGCACCGCACACCATTACGGTGCGCGGCCTGCTGAAGGAAAACAGCTTCAAGAAGTCGAATCTAGAAACCTGGACCGAGCTGCGCTACGTCCCTGGCAGCGAGTCGTTTACCGTGCACGATGTGCTGACCAACAAAGCCGACTACGCGCGCGACTATCAGATTATCTACCACAGTAATTTCGGTACGCCGATTCTGGAAGAAGGCGCGCGTTTCATTGCGCCGGTAAAAGACATTTCTCCGTTTAATGACCATGCCAAAGCAGGTCTGGCAACCTGGCAAACCTACAAAGGGCCGACAAAAGACTTTGATGAAATGGTGTTCAACATTACACCGTATACGGATGCACAGGGTAAAACGCTGGCGGCACTGGTGAACAAGGCGGGAGATAAGGGCGTGTCTATTGCCTTTGACACCCATCAACTGCCGCTGCTGACGCTGTGGAAAAACACGGATACGGAAAAACAGGGCTACGTCACGGGGATCGAACCCGGTACTAACTACGCCTATCCGGTTACGATTGAACGCGAACAAGGACGGGTCAAAAAGCTACAGCGCGGCCAGAGCACGACGTTTGAGCTGACATACAGCCTGTTGAGTAGCGCCGATGCGGTACAGAAAACGGAGCAGAAAGTGAAAGCCATTCAGGGTGACAACAAAACCACGCTGACGGAAAAACCCATCGCCATCGAGTAACGCTATCTATGCCGGCCACAGAATCTGGTGGTCGGCCATCTCACGTCATGGTTACGCTGAGTCATTGTCACGTAACGCCATAATTATCTTTTCTTATCCGTTTTTTCATTTTACGCGTACCTTGAAGAAGGTATTTGTTACGTATTTGATCAGGGGATGAGGATGTCGTTGAAAGATGCGCTGCTTGCGCTTTGTGTTGTCGTGCTATGGGGCGTGAACTTCGTGGTGATCAAGGTTGGGCTGAACGACATGCCGCCTTTCTTATTGGCAGGGCTACGTTTTTCGCTGGTGGCGCTCCCGGCAATTTTCTTTGTTCCTTTCCCACGTATTCCCCTGAAATGGCTGCTCGCCTATGGCATGACGATCAGCTTTGGTCAGTTTGGCTTCTTGTTCCTCGCCATTAAGCTGGGTATGCCTGCGGGGATTGCCTCGCTGGTGTTACAGGCGCAGGCCTTTTTTACCCTGCTGGTTGGCGCAGTCTTGCTGTCGGAAAAGCTACGTTGGAATCACGTTGTCGGCATTCTGGTGGCGGCGCTAGGGATGGTGGTGCTGGCAGAAGGTCGCACAGCGCTGCAAATGTCGTCCGGAATGACGACCACCACGCTGCTACTGACGCTGGCGGCGGCGCTGTCATGGGCGGTGGGCAACATCATCAATAAAGTGATCATGAGCCAAAACAGCGACGTGCGCATCATGTCACTGGTGGTGTGGGGAGCGCTGGTGCCTGTCGTGCCGTTTTTCATCAGCTCCTGGCTGTTTGAAGGTCGGGACGCGATTGTCCATAGTTTAACGACCATCCAACTGCCGACGATATTATCTCTGGTTTATCTGGCATTTGCGGCAACCATCATCGGCTACGGGATTTGGGGAAGCTTGCTGGCGCGCTATGAAACCTGGCGTGTGGCACCCCTGTCGCTACTGGTGCCGGTGGTTGGGTTGGTCAGCGCCGCCGTGTTCCTCGGCGAATCTCTTTCACTGTTGCAGGTTGTGGGCGCGGTACTGATTATGGTCGGCCTGCTGGTGAATGTGTTTGGCGCGCGGTTACGTTCATGGCTACCCGTGCGGCACATGTGAACCCTATGCCTCGCTATGGGGCGTATTTATCGTGCAGCGTCGCAAAGATAAGCGGCTATTTTCGCAATTTTTCATGTCTTTCCTACGCTTCTTACTGCTGCTGGTGAATTCGCTAAGCCGTGTCTGTTTATTGGCGTGGACTTTGCAGGTTAGCCAGGCAAGAGGGTAGGCAATAAAAGCAGTGATTGAAATCAACGGGATAAAGGGATCTGCATGAGAATAAAAAACATAACATCGGGAAAATGGTTGTTGTCACTGAGCGTGACGGCGCTGCTAGTGAGTGGAACCGTGCAGGCGGCGTCTGCCCCTGCGGTGGAAGCGAAAAACGGTATGGTGGTCAGCTCGCAATATCTGGCTTCGCAGATTGGCGTCGATATCCTGAAAATGGGCGGCAATGCGATTGATGCCGCTGTGGCCGTGGGTTACGCGCAGGCGGTGGTAAATCCCTGCTGTGGCAATATCGGTGGCGGTGGATTTATGACGCTGCACCTGGCCGATGGGAAAGACACCTTTATCAACTTCCGTGAAACCGCACCCGCGGCGGCCAGCGCCAACATGTATCTGAATGCTGATGGGAGTGTGAAAAAAGACGCGAGCTTGTACGGTTATCTGGCCGCTGGCGTACCGGGAACGGTGCTGGGGCTGGATACCGCGCTGCAAAAATACGGCAAATTGACACGCGAACAGGTGATGGCACCGGCGATTAAACTGGCGCGTGAAGGCTTTGAGCTTACGCGAGCGGATACCGATATTCTGGACACCACGGTAAAGCGTTTCAAAGCCGATCCTGAAGCGGCGCGTATTTTCCTGCGCCCTGACGGCAGCGCGTTGCAGCCCGGCGATAAGCTGGTGCAAACCGATCTGGCGAATACGCTGGCGGCGATTGCCGCGAAAGGGCCGGATGCTTTCTACAAGGGCACGATCCCGCAGACGGTGGAGAAGGCGGCAAAGCAGGGCGGTGGCATTCTGACGGCAGCTGATTTTGCCAATTACCGCATTACCGAAACGGCACCGGTAACCTGTAACTATCGCGGTTATCAATTTGTCTCTTCGCCGCCGCCCAGCTCCGGTGGCGTCACGATGTGTGAAATTCTCAATATTGTCGAAGGTTACGACATTAAATCGACAGGCTTCAATTCGGCAGCCACCGTGCATGTGCTGACGGAAGCGATGCGTCATGCGTACATGGACCGCAACACCTATCTCGGCGATCCGGCGTTTGTGAGTAATCCCGTCGAGCGCTTGTTGAGTAAGGACTACGCCGCTGAAATCCGCAAACAAATCGAACCGGAGAACGCGACGCCGTCCAAAAACGTACAGCCGGGGATTGGCCCGCACGAGCGGCCGGAAACCACGCACTATTCCATTGTAGATAATCAGGGCAATGCGGTATCCACCACGTATACCGTGAATGGGCGTTTTGGTTCGGTGGTGATCGCGCCGGGTACAGGCTTCTTCCTCAATAACGAAATGGATGATTTTACCGTGAAGGTTGGCGAGAAAAACCTGTACGGATTGGTGCAAGGAGAACGTAATTCAATCGCCCCCGGTAAGCGCCCACTTTCGTCCATGAGCCCGTCACTGGTGACGAAAGATGGTAAAGTATTCATGGTGCTCGGTTCACCCGGCGGTTCGCGTATTATCACCATCACGCTGCAAACGGCGCTGAATATCATCGATCACGGCATGGCGCCGCAGGAAGCGGTGGACGCACCGCGCATCCACCATCAGTGGCTGCCGGACGAGGTGTATTACGAACAGCGCGGGCTGTCTGCAGATACGCTGAACCTGCTGAAGCAGCGCGGCTACAAGATGGTGGAACAAACGCCTTGGGGTGCAGCGGAGCTGATTCTGGTCGGCTTGCTGGGTGCGGCGGGCGTGACGCCTGCGGATTCGGGCAATGACTCGGCGGTATCCGGCAAAGTGCGTGAAGGCTACCTGTACGGCGCAAATGACATCCGCCGCCCGGCCGGGGCAGCGATAGGGTATTGAGTTGAAAGAACGTCAGGGGAGGCTATTTGCCTCCCCTGATGCCAATGACGTAACGCCCTGCTATGAAGTAATCAGAGAAAAGGTGTGGCTGCTGATTTATTTCATTTCTGTAATTCGTAGACTTTGAACGTATTCTCGCTATCGATACCGACTAGCTTATTTTCCCCAGCACGACGGAAGACGAAGTCATCTTTCTGACCGCGTGGAATACGAATCAGCTCATTATCAAGATGCGCCTTAACCGATGAATTCCCCTTCATTTTCACCGTGCCATCTTGCGCGATAAACAGCTCGGGCCCACCGCTGCGCGTTACATAGTGTCCGACTGGCAAACCAGAGGCTGGGGAGGAAACGTCATTTTCCGTGAGTGACTGTAGAGCTTCGGCTTTTGGGCATCCTTTACTATTCCATTCCAGCGCATCGCAAGCCCGCTGTAGTGCATCTCGGGCGGCAAGATATTGTCCGCTACTCCACAATGCATTGGCGGCTTCATTACACATTTTCCCAGACAACCCAGTGCGACATGATTCAACAACGGTAGCGATCCATTCTGGCTCGAGTGGCATTGGTAAATTCAGATTCGTTGTTGCGGCTAATGCTTTTTTTATTCGATCGCCGGCAAAAGCAATGCTGTCCCACTGTTCACAAGCGGCGTAAATATTATCCAGGCATAGTTGTTTAAGTGTATTAACATCACTTTTCTGCATTAGCGTTGAGCATGCTGACATATTCCCCCAACACTGTTTACTTAATTCACTTTCTGGTTTTTTTACATTGTCACTACACTCTTTGGCTTCCGTTAATACATATTCCCCAGAGAAGTCTTTAAGTGTTTTACGGTCGGGGGAGATATCAAAGTCTGACGTCATGAGTGATTCCATGGAGACCATGTCAACTTTGTTATCATTCAGAATATAGTGCGCTGTGATACGGTCATTTTTATACACTTTGTGTAATAGCTGAGTATTAATGACGTGAATTTCAAATCCACGATCGCTCGTATAAATACCGCAACTGAGTCCAGCGGATGATGGTTGGGCGAGGACGGGAAATGCGAAGATAGTTATGATGAAAAGGAAAAATGTACGTAACTGCATGAACAGAGACATCGTGTTTCACTCCATTGATGTGTGTATTTATTGCCGCGATCGCTTGGCAAGAGCACAAATCATACTCGTATAACTCTTCAATGGCGAACTTATTCTTTTAACTCATCAATAAAAGATAAGGTAATAATGTTACTATCACCCGACTTTACTTCTTCTACAATATATGTGTTCTAACTCTAATATTTTTATCTTATCTCGTTGTATCCATAGATTTTTTATCTTATTTTGGACCTTCCCAAAGGAGCTTCGACTTCATTTCTTTTGGAACCATTTCAAAAAGAGATGATATAAGTTCTTTTTGGCCGCTATAAGCTATTGAAATTTCATCGCTACAGTTTTCAATATAATACCTTGCTTGATTGTTAAGAAAGTAGATGTCGTGATCTTCAAAGTCTGGCGTCAAGATCGTGTAAGCCAGGTTATGGATCAGTTCTGCTTCATAGTAGCATGAACGATCGGTTCTTCCCTTATGTGACTGTACGTTCCGAATATAAGGGATAGCGAGGAGAAGCATTTTAACGTAGATTTCGTTTTTATTAATTTTCATTTTTATCCGTTTTTTATTAATTGAAATAACAAGGGTAACTTAATAATTTTTTTATTATTTAAATAACCCTGAGCCTATGGCAGGCTCAGGGTTATGATTTTTATATTATTATCATGCTATCTCAGCCAAAATGGCAGATCATCAGGCCCCAGCGCATCATACTGTTCGAGGGGGCGATTTTTATCTTCGATAAACCAAGGTAAGTCAGAAATAACGGTTTTTACAGGGACGTAAGTGCCAAAGTCATGATAAAAAGATTCGGAAGATTTTACGGCATTATAAAAATTTTTAAAATGCTCTGAAAAAATGGTAGCCAAGTTACCTTTATCAAGGCATAAAGTTGATAAACTAATATTCCCACCAATATCATCCCAATTTATTTCTGTGGGTAAAGTACGGCTAAATAGCGCCTCTACCTGAAGTGCTTGCTCGGAAGCTAGATGAAGATCATTTTTTTCCAAGTAGCGACGATAAAGTCCATCAGTCAACAAACTGGTACTCATCCCTGAAGTGATCTGCGCTATGCATTGGAAAAAAATATACATATCAAGAGATGTACCGCAATTGTAGACGGTATGCCCACCATGGAATCCTACGTTTTTCATTTCGTCATGAATCCTATATCTGTCGCACTAAGTATGTTATTTGATTTGGTTACAATTTCTTTGATGATCGCACTCTTTTGAGCATCAGTCACAGTCTGCCCGCGTATATCAATAATAACTTCCTGCTTCATTCCTGCAGGTAAATTCATCTGACGTTCAATGGCTTGCTTTGATACATTGTTAATTAACCCGCTTTGGTTAGTCGTAAGGTTATAATTTTTTACCTCTATACTGCAAATTGTACCTAAACACCAGTCTGGGCGTACGCTGCCTGCTGTGCCGTGCGGGACCTCTTTACCGCCTTTAAAGCTGACCTGTTCACGCCAACCTTCTCCTAGATTTTTACCTACGTCAGTCTCCGACTTTCTCCAGGAAGGACGTTCTATCAGTGCAATTTCACTTTTAACCGTTTCAAACGCCGCTTCGGCCTCTTTAACTTTCCCTGAGTCTAGATATTTTCTAGCCTGCTTTATTGCCGCCTTACCCGCTACTCCGAGGCCTGGGACAATCGCCGCTGCGGTTAAAAGATAATCAAGAGAGGTTTGCGCTTCTAATGCACTTTTGATCCCCCCTGCGACAGGTGTAAAGTCCATGATCATCATGACCGCAGCCATGCGGGCGTCAACACGTTCCTGTGCCGCTTTATCTCCTCCCTTCGCCGCTTCTATGTCGTTGGCATTTTCCTGAAACATTTGGTCAATCTCATGTTCCAGAAAATTGTATCGGTAGGTTATTTCAGCAGCATTGGCTGCACTATTCACTCCTCCGGGCGAATTGGTGGCAATTGCGCCAGCCAGAGAACCGATAACTCGGGATATTAACGCACTGGTTTCGTCCTGCTGGGTGATTTTGAGAAGCGTAACGACTTGTTTATCAAGCTCGCTTTTGTATTTTGGTTCAAACAAACTACTTCCCATTACTGCGCCAGCTAGCTCTGCCGCCAGCGCACCAGCCGCAGCGCCTTTAACGTCACCACCACTGATTTCAGCAGCGATACCTGCGACAACAGCATGGCTGAGGGCTTTGCCCGGTACGTCAAGGACTGTACCGTTATCCCCAATAAATTTTGCCCCTTCAGCATTAATCTGGCTGCCGACGTTACTCAAGAGTGCCGTGGTGAAATTATCTTTGAAGCTACCGCCGTTAATCGCGGTACCGATGCTGGAGCTGATCACTGACTGTCCGGCGACGCGTTGCGCCACCTTACTCCAGTCACCGTTGCTGAGCATAGGTAGTCTGGTTTGGGTTGGACTTGCGCCTGTGTTGCTGATTTTTAATACGCTGTCGAAACCAGCCAGCGCACCACCCACAGCCATTGAAGTCACCAGTGACTTAACGGAAGCACTGTTACCCAGTGTTTGCATGGTTTTGGTAAGGTTACCTTTGTTGTCGACTAGTGCGACTGCTGCTTGTGAGGTCAGAGCTGTCATACCTGAGTAAACTGCACCGGACATCACAGTGGCTGTCATTCCGGTCGCACCAGCGGCATTGACCGTCGCTGTTGCTGCCATTCCTGCCAGACCAGCACCTGCGGTTACTGCTGCAACGGCAATGGCAATTACGGCACCCACCACTGGATTCAAACTTTGGGTGGTATGGTTCCAATTGGTGTAGGCATCTTGCACCGCGTTCCATTGCACATCTTTACGGGTATTCAACCCTTTTAGCCACGTCGCCCCTGGAGTATTGCTGAGAGTCAGTAACGCATTTTGCAGTGATTGAGCATTGCGTGTTTTTACGTCAGCAGAAATCCCTGTTGCGGCATCAACGGTAAACTGTCCGCCAGCATGGATTGAGGGTAATAGCCAGGTGTCTTTGGTGTATCCCCTGTCGGAGTTTTTAATGAAAAAACCTTTCGATGTGGTGATGGTTTGCTCGAACGTGGTATTTTTTACCGCCTTAAAGATAACTTTACCTTGAGTACTGGTGAGTTTAGCGTTCTTACCTGCCTCTATTTTGCTCGCTTCATAGATGCTGTCATCACGGCTAAGCAGATTGATGTCGCTTCCGGCAGTAAACTCGGTCACCTTATTGCTGACATTATGGTATGTCCGTTTGCCCTTTTTCTTTTTGCCATACCAAGTGCGGCTGCTGGATTCTTGTTCATAATGGTTGGTTTCTTCCATGGCTTGCGCATACAGAAACCCTCCTTTAGCAGCCACGTCCATTGCGCCTTTTGCAACTAAACTTGTGGCCTGAAATAAGATGCTGCTGCTAGATAAAAGCGTCAGCACACCACCACTATTTAACACGACATTTTGTTGTGTCGTTGATTCATTAAATTCGTTATTTCCTTCGCGCATCGCGTAATTTTTCAGTGCGTTAAATTCCATCTTCCCACGGGAACTTAACGTCATATCCCCTATTGAGGATAATGAGCTTCCGGATGCAATGAGAGCGCCATTTGTCGCAAGAGTAAGATTTCTCCTCGCATTAATCTGAGTGATAACATGGCGATCGTCTCTATTTTCTTCGTCGGGGGTGGCGATGGCAGAATACGCGGTAGAGAGTAATGAAAGAGTGCTGCCAGCCAAGAGCGTAATATTACTGGCGGATAGATTTGCTGATTTAATATTAATTTCACCTCCCGAGTTTATCAGTAAATCCCCGGTGCTAAGCCGGCTTGATAATGAAGGTGTACGTGTTGATGGCAAAAACTCATTGTAGATATTACCTACGGTTTTAACATCAATGGTTACCATGCCGTTGGCAATTAAATCAATACCTTTCCCGGCAGTAAGGGATACACCTGATAAGGTAATATTACCTTTTGCTTTGGCAAGAATGTTATAGTCTGTAAATAAATAATTTAGCTTAAAAAATGCATCGTCAAATATTTTTTTATTATTCTCTTGAGTTGTTTCTATTCCTCGTTGATGAGTAATTAGATCATGAATTGAATTGCTTATAGTAAGGTCTTTTCCTGCAACAAATACTGTATTTTGGTTATTTCTAAAGCTAACCCCAGATAGTTTTATATTTCCTCCTGCGTTTAGAGAGAGGGTGTCTTCAGCATGGAGTGAAGCATATAGGCGATTCCCGGAATTGTTAAATATTGGCAATGACGTTGTTGCATAAGTAATGTCACCTTCACGGCTGTTAAGGTTAATATTCCTTGCTCTAAAAATTGAGGTTGTTGAACCAATAGTAGATGTGGCATTGATATTTATATCATTTCTGCTTGATGAGAGATTTGATTGATCAATAATGACTGAGCTTTTAGATATCAAATTTGTATTTTTTGATGAATCAATTACACCATTTATTCTTATATCACCTGCGCTCAGCAATACGTCATTCCCTTTAATATTTGTTGTATCAAGTGACATGACTGTTGGTGATTGCGGTTGTAGAGTGTTCTCTATTTTTATTAGCCTTTCAAAATCGGCAACGACATTCCCAGTGGCATGTACTTTTGCCGATAGCAACTGCTCGCCTTTAAAAACGCTCTCTTTGTCTTTGACCCTATAGTAAGCAAGGATAAGTGGCGTGCCATCATCCAGAATAGTTGTGCTGGTCGATTGTGGCGTATTAGAACGTCTAACAGCCTGTTCTTGTGCCGTTTCCGAACGGAAATTTGTTGTATGTTCAGTTTGTTTTAACAACGGAGAAATATTTAAAAAATCCTGTCCTGCCAGAAAGATATTTCCATAGGATTTCAAATTGCTGGCGTTATTCTCCAACCGTGTGGCATTAATATAGAGGTTTTTTGCTCCGTGAATTTCGGATTCAGATGTAGCAACTTCCCCTTCAAGCTCTTTTTTAACAATTAAAGGGATATACGTTTTTGCATCGGAAAGCGATCGTATTGGCAATTCATTACCAACATTAAGGTTGGCGTAAGTTAAATCCTTCTTCTCTTTGACAGCGATCTTATCTCTGACGTTTTGAAGCGAGTTCGTCCGAATCACCAAATCCCCGGTATTGGTTTTAATCGTCCCCGAGCGGTTTTCTACCTTAACGCCTTTGTTCCCTGCCGCGTCTTTTTGAATCCACAGGTTGTTGTTGGCCTCAATGGTGGCCTGCGTGTTGGTCAGGTTGTCGTTGAACAGGCGCATATCTTCGCCCGCGATGATATTGCCTCGGTTATTCAATACGGTACTGGCAAGCGTGATATCTCGGTCGCTTTTCACCGTATTGCCTGCGGCAATATCGACCTGCTGTGCATTCAGATTAAGGTCGGTTTTCGCGTTTACATTACCGAGCTGGATTTTACCTTTGCTGTCCAGCGTAATGCCTTGCTGAGAGCTGGTCAGGTTAGCGACGTTAGCGCCGACTCCGTCCTCGGTTGCCACGAGTCGGATGCGTTCTGCATACATGCCGCCGAGCGCTTTGGTGTCGACTGCCAGCAGTGGTTTGGCACCTTCTCCGGCGATGGGGGCGATCGTGCCGGTTTTGAAATCGACCCGATTGCTGCCTTGAGTCAGTGTCAGGTTTTTCGCGTTGATTTTGCCGTTCAGTTCGGTTGCCCGGCTGAGGATATCGACATAATCCGTTGCTGAACCGTCCAGGCCTTTGCCACCAATGGTGATGCTGCCTTTTTTCACTTCCAACGCTTCAAGTGCGCCTTGCTGATCCAACACCGGTTTACCGGTTGTCAGCGTGGCTGAAGGCGTATTGATGAACCCACATCCGTCACAGGTGATGCCGTTCGGGTTGGCAATCAATACGTTGGCTTTATTCCCGAAGACTTCGATCTTCCCTTGCAGGTCTGAGCGGGTGGAGCCCGTTACCTCGTTGATAATCAAATCGGCCGCTTTGCCATTGAGGTTGGCGTTAGCGTTTAACTGCCCAGCCAACTGCGATTGCCCCGCGGCAATGCTGTTGTTTAGCACAGCACCGGGTGTCCCGACGCTGAAATCTTTATAGGTATTGTGAGAAACACCCGCTGCGTTTGGCGTCGCGATATTGATGACCGGGACGGCACCCGCGTTGTTGACTTGCGTGCGTGGGCCGTCTGGCGTGAGTGCAGCGAACGCGGGGTGTAACGGTTGAATTGCGGTCAGGTAGATCAGCAGATAGCTAAGTCCACGAGTGGTACGGTTATTGAATTTTTCCATGTGACTTTCCTTGTTTTCCTTTTGCTTGAATAAAACGCTTAATTAAAAAACGCTGTAACAGGGAGGGAGACTTGCCAGTAAACGACGGCGTTGTCGGGATGGAGATCGTTCGGGAAGTGCAGCGGCACGCCGAGCGACACTGACTGGCTGACCCAACGTGAAGATGCAGACAGGCCGACGGAAGCACCGGTCATATTGCCACCATCGACTTTGCCGGCTTTCCCCGCAATCCACCCGCTATCCAGCGCGGTGGTTAAGGCGATATCACCCAGAAACGGTAGGGTAGTGAATTGCCAATTCAGTTCATTACGCCAGTAGAAACCCCGATTGCCAGTTAGTGTCTGTTCCTTAAATCCCCGGACGGAATACTCGCCGCCGAGCGAGACGCGTTCGCTGGTATACAGGTTGTCCGGCGTGGTTTGGCCGTAAAGGGAAGTCAGAAAGTACAGCGATGGCGCAAGTGGGTAGAAATAGCTGCTGCTGACGCTAAATTTGCGGAACTCGCTGCGTGGCAGGCCACTATTTTCTTTTGTGTCATCTGTCGCGCCCCAACTCCTTACGCCATGGCTTAACATCGGGTTGAGCGTAAAATATCCCCCGACCAGCGTGGTGCTATAGCTGAGCCCAAGGCTAGCGCTACTGACCGTAGGGCTGCTGACCTCAAGGCGCTCGCCCGCCATGCGGTTCTCGGTGCGTCGGCGGGAGAGCGCGCCATCCAGCGCCAGCTTCTGCTTCCCATCCCGATAGAGCGTTCTGTTGAGGCTGAGCCGATGGGTATTACTTTGCCCTTCATAGCGATACGCGCTGCTGCCGATCGGGATCGGTTGGAAAAAGTCATTCCAGGCGTATTGGTAGCCGAGCGTCCAGTAGCCATAAGGCAAAGACATCCCGCCCGATAAGGCTTTGCTGCCGTAGCTATGGCTGAACGCGCTATCACGGCTGGCGGTGAGCCACCAGCGGTCGGCGAGTCGCAGTGGGTTATCAAACGTGAGGTGGGTGGAAAGCTGTTCGCGGCCCGTGCTTTTTTGTCCGCTGTTGTCTGTGCTGAGAGACAGGGTGACAGGGCGGGAGTGCGTGGTGCGTTTGAGATAAACAATCGAACTTCCGGCTTGTTTTCCCGGCTGAATATCAATCGTCACCTGCTGCGAAGGCAGGCGATTAAGTTGTTCCATCCCTTGTTCGATATCGCGCAGATTAAGAATGCGTCCTTCCAGACCGGGGAAGGCCATCTTGATTGCGAGTGGCGTTTCCCCTTCCATACGAATGGCTTCTATTTTTCCCTCGCTGACGCTGATGATGAGCGTGCCGTTGGAGAGGTCTTGTTCCTGCAAATAGGCTTGGCTGGTGACAAAGCCTCGATTGAGGTAGGTGTTGGTGGTTTCCCTCACGACGTTATGGATTGTGGCTAAATCAAGGCAGCGATTTTGGTAGCGCCGCTGAACAGCGGCCCGATCTTTCGTTGAAAGGGACTCTGCATCGTGAAAGACAATGTTTTGGATGGGGAAGCAGACGGCATCTTTTACTGTTGGTGCAGTGACCGTGGGTATCGTTAAGGTGGTGCTGTTTTCCAGCGATAAACGCTGCTGTTTGGCCTGCTCCAGTAATGACTTTTGCTGGAGCTCCAGCGCATCGCGATCTGTTGGGCTGATGGCGGTGGCGGCAAAGGTTGAGCTGCTGAGACTCAAAAAAATAAGGCTTATAAAAGAAAGGGTTTTACACAAAATGAACGCGTTCCTTACGTTGATTTACATTTTGCGCTTATATACACAAATGCTTCATTTCGTGACTAGGTAAAATCGATAGCCAATAGAAATTCGACAGAATACGTTGTGAAATTTAATTTTTGAGAATAAAAATGATAGTCATTATCATTTTTATATAGATAGGCAGGTAACTATATCGTAAGTCAGAGTAATTTTTATATTTATCATAGGGTTTCCGCTGCGATGGAAACCCTATGAGGTCTGAAGTGGGGACGGTTACTTAAAGTCCGCGTACGGCGTAAGCGGCTGCGGTGGGCTGTCGAGATCGCCCTGCCAGCCGGAGGCGGAGTAGCGCAGGTAGATGAGGCCGTGGCTTGGGGTGTAGTCCTTCGCTTGCTGAATGTCGATACCGACGCCCAGCGTCCAGTGTGAGCTGAGGCGGCGTTCGACGATGGCGCGTGCCGTATAGCCGAAGCCGGAACTGCTGCTGCCTTGTTCGATGGTGTCTCGGTCGGTGATCGCAGCGTTGCCCAGCAGGCCGGTCAACGGATAGCGACGCTGATCTTTGGTAGAAGAACGTGACCACGAGAGCGATCCACCGAGTTCCCACGACCAGTTTTCCGTCCGCTGCCGGTAGTTCACCGGTACGCCCAGAGAAAAGTATTGCTGTGGGCTGTAGTAGCCGCCCTGGCCAAGCGAATAACCGCTTAAGTCTTTCTGGTGTCGCCACCACATGCTGTTCAGACCGACCGTGACGCGTTGGTTATCCTCGTTAATCAGCTTGTAGTAATAACCTGCCATAGCGCGAGCGCGGTCATTATCGGCCACGTTTTTACCCGTAATTTGGTGGACGCTGAAATCACTCCAGACGCCGTGCGCTTCGCCCCGATCGTAGCTCAGCCCGAGACTGATGCCCGTGGCACGCACGCCGCCCCAGGTAATGCCGGTGCCAGGGTCTTTGGTGCCGCCGAAGGCGAGTAATGAGCTGGAGATTGGGCGGCGTGATGCTGTCGCGGTCCAGCCGATTTGCCGCCAGTCGCCGCTGTAGCTTGCGCCACCGACGATATCGACCACGTCGAAGCCGAGCGGCGTGGTGCCGATATCTGCCGACCAGCGATCGTTCTTCCAGCCTGCGGCGACGCTGGTGCCGGTGGCTTTCTGTGATTTACCGTCGAAACAGTCCCGCGTGGCGCAGGTGCCGAAAGTTTCCCGGTAGGCACCGTTGCTGTCCGTTGAGAAGGAGCCAGCGTCCATCTGTACGGTATCGGTGCGGAAGAAGGCGCGACCATCGTACAACGGCATATCCACTTGCAGCATGGTGTTGTGAGCGCTCAGATCGGAAATCCCACCTGTTCCGCTTGAACTCCCGTAATCGTGATCCAGAGTGACGGTCACATCCTGCTTACGATACAGATCCGCCGCATCGGCGCGGATGCTGCGTTGCAGCCAGTCGTCTCCTGCCTGATTGCGCGTCAGTCGGGTATAGTCATCGTCGCTTTGCGGCAGAGCGGGCGTGATGCCGCTAGCAACCATCGACTGTTTATAGTCCTGCTGCGCCTGTTCAGGTTGAGACTGCTGTTGTTCAACGCGTGCCGCATCGCGGTAGACCAATGCTTTGCCCTGACCGACCGGTTCTTTCTGCGCGTCGATTTTTAGCTGACGGAAAAGCGCCGTCGACTTTTGCGGATTTCCGACCGCTTGCCAAGCGTTGGCGACGTGCCGCTGTGCGTTGAGGGTATCAGCCGCCTGCGCCGGGAGCTGGTTCAGACGCTGGCGTGCGTCATCTTGCCGACCCTGCGCGATAAATGCGTCGATCTCACCCAATTGTGCATCGGGGTTCTGCGGTTCTCGTGTGCGAATGCGTTGATAATCCGCCAGCGCCGTCGCGTATTCGCCCCGTGCCAGTGCCCAGTCTGCCAGCAGCAGATCGATACGGGTGTTCGCCGGTTGCTGACGCAGAAAAGCGATAGCGGCGGATTCGTCCCCTGCATCGCGCATGGCTTCCGCTTTCGCCAGCGTGGTCTGTATCGTCAGGCGCTGAGATAAATCGCGCATGTCGTCGCTCCACTGCGCTGCGGAAAGCGTGTTCAGGTGAGCGAGTGCTTGCTCATCACGATTGGTGGATGACAGGTAAAGTGAGTAAACGTAGTTCTTCTGTGCGTCGGCCGGTGGCACGGCAGTCGCGCGTTGTACCACGCTGTCGGCCTGCTGCATTTGCCCCAGCTGGCGCAGCGTCTGGGCATAGCGATAGGCAAACCAGATATCGTTCGGATCCTGCTGGTTCGCCTGACGATACTTCTCTTCCGCCTGCGTCCACTGCTGCTGTTCCGCAAGTTGGTCTGCCTGTTGTTTTAGGATATTGAGTTGTAGCGCAGTAAGCGTATCCCGCATCGTGTTCTGCTGGCTGCGCGACAGGCTGTTGAGGTAAGTGAGTGCTTTCTCCGGCGACTGCCGCTGATAAATCCCGACCAGACCGCGCAGGGCGTTATCGTTGCCGGGTTCAAGGTGTAAAGCCTGCTGATAGAGCGGCTGGGCGGCGGTATCGTTTTGGCTGGCAACGGCGACATCACCCAGACCAATCAGCGCATAGGGATTGGTGTTATCCATCTGGCGTGCCTGCTGATACTTCTGGCGTGCCAGCGGGAGGTTATTGGCTTTCAGCGCGTTGTCGCCTTCCGCAATGGTGGTCCAATATTGCGTACTTTTGATAAGCCCTTCCCATTTGCCGCTGTTCAGGCGATTCACATCCGCCTGTAGTGCCTTCTGGAACTGTGCCAGCGCTTTTACCCGATCGCCCGCGCGCAGATAAACCAGACCAATAGCGCCGATCAGTTCGGGGTCGTTGGGTGTGGTGGCCAGCGCCTTATTCAATTCGTCAAGCGTGGCACTATTGCCGCCACCATCTTCAATCTGTGCCAGTGCGCGCAGCCGGCCCTGATAAACGGGATCGGCTAATATTCCCTGCTGACGGCTGAGTTCTTTACGTGCCGTATCCGCCTGTTCACCTTCATCAAACACGGTCAGAAAGCGGTTGAGTTCCGCCACACTTTGTGGCGTGACCAGCATCCGACCAATAATTTCCAGCCACAGCGAAGCTGCCTGACTGCGTCCGACGGGATCGTTAGAAAGCTGTTTGAGGAGGGGATAGGCTTGTTCGTTACGATTCTGACTAAACAACAGCCGCGCCAGCACCATACGCAGCGGTACATTATTCGGATAGGCCTGATCTAACGTCTCCAGTTGTTTAATCGCCAGAGGTTGTTGGTTGGGTAAGCGTGAGACCAGCCGCCAATACTCTACGGCAAGATCGAGCGTTGGGGGCTCGCCGTGAAAGAGCGAGTCGTACTGTGCTTTGGCTTCCGCATAGCGCCCGGCGGTAGACAGCAAACGCGCCTGCTGTAATTGCTGACGCGCGGTTTCCTGCGTCAGCGCCAGCGTGATTTCTGCCTGCCGGTAGAGGGCAGAATCGGGCGCTACTGCCTTTAGCTTGTCCAACTGCTGGCGCGCCTGCGCCTGATCGCCCTGACGCAGCGCCAGCCGCAATCTGGCGGCGATAACCTCTGGGTTATCCGGGTTAATCAGCTCCAGTCGATGGAGCGACTGACGCACAATATCGTCTTTGTTGCTGGCTTCTCCCAAACGCACCTGCTCCATCAGGAACTGCTCTGGCGACGTAGTTTCTGCGCTGTATGCCTGCGGCGCAGTAACCAGCAATAACGGGAGCAGGCGCAGCCAGTTCAGCGCCAGATTGTTGGCTTTCAATGCGTTGTCACCTTTCGCGATCGTGGTCCAATCTTGCGTATTTTGGATGAGCCCTTCCCATCTACCGCTGTGAAGACGGCTCATATCCACCTGTAATGCCTTCTGGAACTGTTCCAGTGCTTTTTTCCGATCGCCTTCGCGCAGGTAAACCAGAGCGACCGCGCCGATCAGTTCGGGGGTATTTGGCGTGGCAGCCAGCGCGTTATTCAGTTCATTGAGCATGGCGCTATTGCCACCGCGGCTTTCACCCTGTGCCAGGCTACGGAGACGTGTCTGATAGGTGGGATCGGCTAACATTTTCTGCTGGCGGTTAAGCTCTTTGCGGACGGTTTCTGCCCGTTTGCCTTCGTTAAATAGGGTCAGAAAGCGATTTAACTCTGCTACGCTCTGCGGCGTGACGGGCATCCGCCGAATGATCGCTAGCCATAGCGATGCCGCCTGACTGCGTCCGACGGGGGCGTTAGCCAACTGTTTCAGCAAAGGAGCGGTCTGCTCGTTACTACCCTGACGGAAGAGCAAGTATGACAGCGCAAGGCGCAGAGGAACGTTGTCAGGGTATACCTGATCCAGCTCTGCCAGTTGCTTAAGCGCGACCAGCTCCTGATCCGGTAAGTAGGAAACCATACGCCAGTATTCAACGGCCAGATCGAGCGTTGGGGGTTCGCCGTGAAAGAGCGCGTCATACTGCGCTTTGGCTTCCGCATATTGCCCGGCGGTAGATAGCGAGCGAGCCTTCTGTAATTGTTGGCGCGTCTCTTCCTGCGTCAGTGCCAGTATCATGCTTGCATGACGATAGGCAGCGGAATCGGGTGCCAGCGTTTTCAGTTTTTCCAACAGCTGACGCGCCTGCGTTTGATCGCCCTGACGCATCGCCAGCCGCAATTTGGCGGCAATTGCTTCGGGGTTATTTGGCGCGATAAGCTCCAGCCGATAGAGAGACTGACGCACGAGATCGTCTTTGTTGCTGGCTTCTCCCAGGCGCACCTGTTCCATCAGGAATTGCTCTGGCGACGCGGTTTCCGCGCTGTATGCCTGCGGTGCAGCAACCAGCAATAACGGGAGGACGCGCAGCCAATTTAAGGTGTCGTTGCGCATTGGCTACCCCGATACGGTAAAAGTTGGCCTTGTGAAGTGAAGCGATAGCGCTTCTGATCCCATCCCTGACCAAAAAGCGTCAGCGAGGCAGAGAAATAAGCATCGTCACCCGGTGGATTGGCAGCGAGCCGCTGTCGCTGGGTGCCCAGTGCGTCCGGCTGACGAGAGAGCATCGGAAGCAGCGAGGCGGAAAAGCCTACCGATCCTTGTCCGGTGACGGTGCCTGTCGCGGTGTCCGCTTTTTCGGGCGGTAGCCCTTGCTGGATCGTCTGCTGAACCATCGGCTGAAACTGTTTGAGTAAATCGGTTTTCCCTCTACTGCTGTCGGCCATCATCCCCGCCCACAGATAGACGCGGATGGCGTCATAGCTGCCGACATTAGGTTTGGTGGTATCGGACTGCCAGCCTTTGCCTTTTTGCCAGATGACCCAATCAGGCGAAAACCCTTTCGGTGCGGTTTCCAACAGCAGGCGCTGCGTGGTGCGCTGCATGGCTTTCCACTTCTCGTCCAGCGGCGCAAATCGTGCCAGCAGTTGCGGCGGCAGGTAGCTGGGGTTCAAGCGCCAGCTCTCTTTCTCTACGAAGCCCACTTTGCCGGGCAGTAACATCACGCCCAGCCCCGGAATCGTCACCACCTCTTCTTTGGCGATACGCGCAAGCAGCGCGGTGCCTAGCGTCTGATAGCTTGCCTCTTTCCACAGCCGGCCAGCTTCAAGCAGGCTATAGGCAATCCACAGATCGGCATCGGAAGCGGAGTTCGGATCCAGCACCGTCCACTGTTTATCCGTGTTCTCTCCCCACAGCCAGGCGGGCAGATTCGCGCGTAAATCGCCTGCGGACAGGTTGTCCTCTGTCCATTTCAGCAGCCGATCAAACATCACACGATCGTTGGCGACCAGCGCAAAGAACAGGGCGTAGCTTTGCCCTTCGGACGTGGTGATTTTATTGGGCGTTGAGGTATCAATCACTCTTCCTTCTTCGCTGATGTAATACTGCTTGTACTGCTCCCAGGCTGGCCAGTCGCAGACGGCGGCGGTGGCCAGGGAAGCCCATAGCCACAGCAGCGTGGGAGTCAGGTAGCGCAGCACGCGTGGCATGGTGCGTTAATCCCTTTCATCCGGCGACAGGCGACGGCGGCTGAAGAGTCTCAGACCTCGCCACAGCAGCCAGGCAATAATAATGACGCTGACGGTGGACATGATCGCCAGCCAGACGGGATGTTGCGCCAGTACGTGCCAGATACGTTCCCACCACGGCAGGTGGCCGACGTAATAAACATCGCCGACGCGCAGATTATTGATGCCCGATTCGCGGATGACGGAAACGGAACCGAACAGCGAGGCTCTTTTTTCACTGTCGATCAGCGCGTTGTTGAGTAGTGTATAACCCTGCGGACTATCGGCTAGCAGCGCGACAACGCTGCGCTGGTCGTGATACGGGGACTGGAAGCCGATAATCGCCGACATCGCTCCGTCACTGCTGACGGTGGTTTTACTGTCTGGCTTCGCGTCAGACTCGGGGGAGCCCATGTCCGGCATTGCGGTCTGGCGTAGCGGCTGTTTGATCCAGCTTTTTGTTTGTTCGACCAGTAGGTTAATTTTACTACTGTCGTGCAGTTCAGGCGGGATAGCGCCGATCATCAAAATATCGCGGTCCTGCTTGTCTACCTGCGTCCAGTCATCGCTGAGCTGCATCGCTAACGCCGGATAGCCGGTTTGCGCCCCAATGTTGCCGATTGCGTTCAGCATGGCGCTGAGCTGAGCCGGTTGTGGCTGTTTGTTCACCAGCACCAAGGTTTGTGACAGGTCAGCCAGTCGGCTGAACGGATAGCCGGCATTGGCAAAAGCACGTAGATCCGGCATTGCCATAAAGTGTCGGTAACCAGAGAAGTTAACGGTCGAGCTGCCGTCGATGACGGCGTGATTCACGACTGGCGTATAAGTTTCGCAGCGGTCGGCGGTGCCGCTGGAGAGCAACGTAGTGTAGTTGAAATCAAAGCGCAGCTCGTTGGTCGTGCCCAGTTTCAGCGCCGGAATAGACAGGGTCTTGTCGGAATCCCGTAGCCCTTGTGTGAGCGGCAGACGCATCAACAGGGAATTCTGGTCCTGCTCCGGCGCCAGCGAGAACGCCTGTACGAACTGGTTGTTCAGGTTAATACTCAGGCGCGAGCCATCCATAATCTGCGGTGCGGTGTAGCGATATTTCAGACGCATATCGATGCCCTGGCTGCGGATCAGGAACAGGTCGGGCGGCAGGTTCATGGTCAGCGAAATCGGCCGGGGCACGATACCGTCGGTTTGCAGCTGTTCGTTATATTGCTGCAGTTCGGCGAAGGTCATCGGGCGGTCGGTGCGAACCCAGTTTGGCGCATCATACGGCTGGCGTGGGGCAAGCTGCTCCACCTTATCGATGGTGACGCTTTGCCCACGGAACAGCGCGTTCCCCTGTGCGATGCCCTGCACGGCGGTGAACAGTTCATTGTCATCACGTCCCTGAACCAGCAGTAGTTTCACATGAGGATCGTTAGGGTGGCTGATGATCGATACCGTTGGCCCGTTCACGGCGGGAGTATCGCGCAGGAAATCCGGCCGCTTATCGTTGGTAGCGAACACAATACCGTGGCTATTCGGCAGTTGGTTGAAGAGGGCTGGGAAAGACTGCCCGCGCCATTGTGCTTTGCTGCCAAACCACGAGGCGAGTACCGCGGCGGCATGCTGTTGCACCAGATCCGGCTGGCCGGCAAAGACGATGGGCAGCGTCAGTGGGCGGGTATCGCGGCTGTCAAAAAACGGTGCTGGGAACGGCGACAGATCGTCTTTCAGCGTCAATTTCTGGAATTGTAGATTGAGCGCACTGGCTTTGCTGATATCCAGCCACAGGCTGGTGCTGGCTGGGTTTTCGCAGATGTTCTGATAATGGCCGACGAACACCAACTGCATACGGTTAAAGTCCGTGATGTAGCGCGGATCGATAGGAATGCGAACGCGGTTGGATTTCCCCATCTGCTCTTTGCTAATCGTGGTGACGCCCATGAGCTCATTGTTCAGGTAAACCTTGATATGCGACTCGGTGGGGATCAGCGCCGGTGACGGGGTAAACTCGAGATCGAGGGAAGCCTGTGTGACCACTTCATCGCTGCGAACGCCAAACTCAATCTGTCCGTCGGGATTGATACCGCGTAGCGCAAAGGCGCCCGGCGCAGGCGCGATTTGCGCAAAGGGCATCACCACGTTGCGCACGGCGGTGTTGGTTGCCGGTTGCGCCAGAGGAATCGCTGGCATCGTCATCGCTGGCGTTGCGGTGGCAGGCGGCTGAGTTGCGCCCCCTTCTGCCAGTGTTTGTGCGTACGGCGCGGTGACAGCCTGAGATAATGAGCTGACGCCTAAAGCCAATGCGGTGAACCAGATTATTTTTTTCGTCATCGTGTCATCATCAATGTTAAGGGCCTTTCTCGTTGTCAGGAGAAAGACCGTTGATCACGGCCTGTGAATGGCAATCAAGCCACTGTCTTTTCTGTAAACAGGTTCTCTTGTGCAAATCGCGTTTCATGGGCAGACGGCGTTTTGCCCTGATGTCCGGCTTTTTCCGGCAGCGCAGCACCCGACGGGGTTGTGACGGTGCGTTTCCCTACATAGCGTGGGATGAATGACACCACCCACACCACGATGTTGAGGAAGGCCAGGATAATGTTGCGTATGACAGGCGGCGCGTAATCGGCCAGACGCAGGTAGCCGCGAAAGCCGAGTGCCAGCACATCAACCAGACTTTCGACCGGTTTATCCTGCGGGAAGCTGTCTTGCCAGAGCGCCCAGGTGTCGGCGCGGGCAAACGTACACTGAATGAAATCAATATGCTGGCGGATGGTCAGGTTGGTCATACGCAGGCCAATCTTGTTGTCGAACGCGCGGGTAACGCTGAACGGGAAGGCGTATTCCTGCTGACCGCGTTTTAGCAACAGTGAGACGCTGTCCCCGACCTGAAGAATACCCGACTCGCGGGCTTCAACGCCGACGCCGCCATCGGAATAGTCGCGCAGGACACAGGGGAAAAGATGACCATCGGCACGGAGGATGGCGGCGGACATCGACATTTCCACCCGGTGGGCCTGACGTACCTGCTTGGCTTCTACGGCAACCGCGACGGCTCCGCCTAAAATGGTCATGTTGTACACGACCCACAGCAGGCTGATGAGCACCGTCATGATCTCTTCCGGCGGCCCGTAAATCAGACGCCAGAGGCCATACACGATCCCTGCGATATTCAGCAGCACCAGCACCAGATAAGGTCGCGTAATCACCCAATCGACATGCTGTTCTTCCACCAGTCCGCCTTTGGCCGTCACGTTGAATTTCCCTTTGTGTGGGTTAAACAGCGCGACGGTCGTCGGGCGGGCGATGTACCACGCCAGCACGGTTTCATAGATCTCACTCCAGAACGAGTGACGGTAGCGCCCCTGAATACGCGAGTTGGTCAGGCTGGCGTGTACCATGTGCGGCAGCACGTAGAGTGCGATGGCCAGCGCCGGGGCGAAGATGATGTAGGCATGCAGCAGGAGGAACGCCAGCGGCGCAGTCAGGAAGATCAGCCGCGGAATACCGGACAGAAAGTGCATCATGGCGTTGGCATAACACAGCCGCTGCCCCAGTTTCAGCCCCTTGCCGAACAGCGGGTTATCCAGCCGGAAGATTTGCACCATGCCACGCGCCCAGCGAATACGTTGCCCGATGTGCGCCGAGAGGCTCTCGGTCGCCAGTCCGGCGGCCTGTGGAATGCGGATATACGCCGAGCTGTAGCCAAGGCGATGCAGGCGCAGTGAGGTGTGGGCATCTTCCGTCACCGTTTCGACCGCAATCCCGCCAATCTCATCCAGCGGTTTACGCCGCAGGATGGCGCAGGATCCGCAGAAGAACGTGGCGTCCCACATGTCGTTACCGTCCTGAACCAGACCGTAGAACAGCGTGCCTTCATTGGGCGTACGGCGGAAGCGTCCCAGATTGCGTTCGAATGGATCGGGCGAGAAGAAATGGTGCGGCGTTTGCAGCATCGCCAGCTTTTTGTCTTTGAAGAACCAGCCCATGGTTAATTGCAGGAAAGAGCGGGTAGGGACGTGGTCGCAGTCGAAAATGGCGACGAACTCGCCTTTCGCCTGTTTCAGGGCGTTGTTGATGTTCCCGGCTTTGGCATGTTCGTGCGTGACGCGGGCGATGTAATGGACGCCGACGTCTTCTGCGAAGGCCTTAAATTCGGCGCGGCCGCCGTCATCCAGAATATAGATGTTGAGCTTATCTTTAGGCCAGTCGATACCTAACGCGGCATACACCGTTGGTTTCACGACGCTCAAGGGTTCATTGTAGGTCGGGATCATCAGATCGACGGTTGGCCACGTTTTGCTGTCTTCCGGCAGTGAAACCGGGTGGCGGTTCAGCGGCCAGATCGTCTGGAAATAGCCCAGAACCAACACGACCCAGGCATAGGTTTCCGCTGCCAGCAGCAGCATGCCGCAGATCAGACTCAGCGGATCGTCCCAGTTCAGCGTTTCAGTGTAGCGCCACCACAGGTAACGGCAGGAAACCGTGAAAGAAAGGGCGATCATCATGAGCGTCGGCATGCGTCCCGGCATGTTGCGAACGAGCATGGCGATGCACCACAGCAGCGTCATGAAAATAAACTGCGACAGTAAATCAAACGGTTGCGTGATACATAGCAGCGCCAGCGCCGCACACAGCAGGCTCAGCGCGACCGTCACTAGCCTCTGAAGGCGGCTCGTCTTGGTGGAGCCTGATTCATGGTCTTCGCGATCGTCAGTATTCGTGTGGCTAAAGCGGGTAAACAGCGCTTGCTGCGCGTTCATGTAGCGTTGCCGCCAGCGCGGCAGCGCGGAGAAGTAATTGCGGCGCGATGTCGGCAACTGGCCGTTTTTGATGGTCAGCAGCCAAATACCCTGCGTTAGATAGCGAAGAATATCGGCCGGACGCGGGCGTTGAGGCGAAATGTGTGGGAACCAGTAGGTTCGCTGCGCGCGAATCTGTTGCCAGCCCTCAGACTCCAGCCGCAGGAAGATCCAGCCGAGTATCGCAAACAGCGTGGCGAAAAAGGCGGCAAAGGCGGAGGCACCCTGCTGACGATAGCCGCGGTAGCGCTGCTGTATCGCCTGTCTGGCGGGCGGAACGAGGAACAAGCGCAGGATTCCACTCATACACCGCTTTCCTTAACGTGAATCAGGCACCAGTTTGCCAGCGTCATGATCTCTTCTGCTGCCACGCTGTCCGGGCGGCATTCGCCCAGTGGCTGCTTCAGCATCAGCGATTCTGCTAAGGCTTCGTCACGGTGTACCACCAGCGGCAGCAGGTGCGAGAGTGTGTGCAGCCAGAGCTGGTGCAAATCCTGCTGAAGCGTGCTGAGAGTAGAAAATTGATTCACCAGAAAATGGCACTGACGCGGCAATGCCTGCTGATGTAAGCGTGAATGGCAGTTGGCATCGGCCACCACCACCTGAAAAACGGTATTCGCGGTGGCTAAGGCCTGTCGCGTGAGCGGGCTGTTGTCTGCCGGTACATCGATCAGTATCCAGCGATGGCGACCCGCCGCGCTGAGCTGTGCCAGATTGTTTTGCCAGAGTGCGGGGTGCTGGTGGTAATGCTGTTGGAGCGTCGCGATCTCCTGTGTATTCAGGTGACCAAACGGCAGGAAATCCAGACCGGGGAGATATTGCATGGCACCCGTTTGCCACGGCGCGCCATCGGCTTCCGCTCGCGCCCAGCCGCGGCGCTGTTCAAACGGCATATTAAAATTAATGCGCAGCAAGTTGTCCGGCGAAAAATCAATCACCAGCGCGGATTCTCCCAGCCGTTGGAAGGCCCAACCCAGCGCGGCGGCGATTGAGGTGGTACCTACGCCTCCACGGATTCCTTGCAAAGCAATCACGGGCATCGTCAGTCACTCCCAGCCGGTTCTTTTAATTCATCTAGCAGCGGCCAGCGCGCCATCATTTGGCTAAGACGCGCCTGACGGGCGATATCGATATAGCTTATTTCAGGTAAAGAAAAAGCCTGACTGAGAACCCGTAGATCGTCGTCGGTTCTTGCACTTTCGGCTAAATCGGCGCGTGCGCTGGTAT
Organism: Pectobacterium brasiliense; assembly: GCF_016950255.1. NCBI lineage: Bacteria > Pseudomonadati > Pseudomonadota > Gammaproteobacteria > Enterobacterales > Pectobacteriaceae > Pectobacterium > Pectobacterium brasiliense. The sequence goes on from NZ_JACGFN010000001.1 coordinate 3,195,349, forward strand.
CTATACGAGTCGGTTCGTTATTCATCCCATGCCTCTGAAATAGGCTATCCATTATCATTGATATCGATAAAGGGAAAACATCCAAATAGCAGATGTGGTGCGTCTTTTATTGCACCCATAACAGACAGTCTGGCAGATGAAGGATTACGATTCTGCTGTCTTTAATAAGGAGTCAGGTGTGCTCGTTAACTATAGCAATGAATTGATGATTGCAATGTGAATAGGAAAAAATAGTAACGGGTGATTTATCAAGGGATAGGAATAATTTATAGCGCAAAGTTGTGATCCCTCGGGGGGCTGCTAGAGTTTATTTTGACTGTGTTATTAAGGTGGAACGCTGCCATTAACGGAAAAGAAATCAGTCTATGAAGCAGAACTTTTCATTAGGTATTCGTGACCTTTGGGATGAGCTGGTTATGCTCCAGCAGGCGGGCTTTTATTGGGTGAATATTGATCGGCAGATTGATGCCGCCTTATTTTGCCAGCAAATTATGCTCGGCCAAAATAACGACGCGAGAGTGGCGTTAATAGGCTGTGGGGAACGATCTGATTCTCTTTTGACGGCATTATTTACGGCAGAAAATAATAACGCCGAAAAGAAACAATTATCCTGCTACGCATTGCCGGAAAATAAAGCCGCGTTGCTGAATTTAACCGATGACTTAATGCGTGCATTGCGCCCCAAAAATCGTCTGTTAGTGCTTTATGCTCCCGCTAGCCTGTGGCGAGATATCTCGCCAGAAAGGCTCCAGCGCTGGATCGATGACACCGCGGCATGGCTGCATCAGCGCCAGTGTACGCTGGTGGTGATCAGCCACAGCACCGGTGTAACCCGCTTGAGGAATATGCTGATTTCTCAACATCGTGGACTCTATGGTTTAGCCAGTCTGCAATGGCAGCAGGATCGCGCGCAGTATCTGGTGTCATGGTGGGCAACGGAAAGGGGCGTGCGGGCGAATAAGGTGCAGATGCTGCAATCCGACAGTGACGGGTGGTACATGCTGAAGGAAGAGGAGCCGATCCTCACGCCGTCTCTGGACGATGATGGACTCTTTTTGATGGAAAAGAGCGTGATGGAAGGCGCGCCTGCGCTGTCAGAAAACTGGCAGCTACTGGATGATAACGCCATTTTGGTACAAACCGGCATGCTGACCCACGCGGCGACCCTCGTTTTTGCGCTCAATCAAACCAGTCAGGTGGATACGCTCGTCAAACAGGTTCATAGCCTGCGGCGGCAGCGTGGTGAATTGCTGAAGATTGTGGTGCGGGAAATGAAGCCTTGTCTGCGCGCCAGCGACGAGCGTCTGCTATTGGCATGTGGTGCGAATATTATTGTCTCTCATTCAGAACCGCTATCCCGTTTCCTGACGCGGGTTGAAAGTGTGCAAGGGCAGCGCTTTACCAAACACGTTCCTGTCGATGTTGAAGTCTTGCTGACCACCATGCGGCCGCTACAGATTAAGGGCTACCAACCCCCTGATATCTTTCGGCAATCTGTGCAGATGTTGATTGATAGCACGCTGATGCCGGAAGGCAGCAAGGGCGTACTGGTCGCATTGCGCCCCGTACCGGGCGTGCGGGCGGCGCAGGCGCTGACGCTCTGCACGCTGCGACGCTTTGGTGATGTCGTCACGATCGCGCAGGATCGCCTGTTTTTGTTCCTGTCCAATTGTCGCCTGAATGAGCTGGATATCGCGCTGAAATCCATTTTCCGCCTGCCCGTGGATGAAGCGTTCAGCAATCGGATTGTCTGGTCACAAGACTTACAGATTCTGGCAGAAGTTAAATCGCTGGCGCAGGGCGATACGCTGGAGCAAGAGCGGCAGATTAACGACTATGTGCAATTGCAGCAGACCGAATCTGCACCGCGCAGCCAGGTGACGCGGCGTGAACCTATTGCTATCGACCTATTGGCACCCGATCTATTGGGTTCCAATTTACGGGCCCACGCACCGGGAGAGCCGTCATGAACCTGATTGATATCGTGCAACTGGTGTTATTGAGCGCGGTCGTTTTCTTTACGCTTGGCTATCTGGCACGCCGTGTGATTCCCCACTGGCTTCAGTACTGGAAAAACAGGCTATTGTCACCGCGTTACCTGAAACCTGCGAGTGTCTGGATGCGCAGCCCTTCTTCAACAAAGACGGTCTCAACCAAGCCGACTTCAGCAGAGACTAAAAAATAAAATGGACGAAAAAAAACCTACGCGGCAACAGGATACGCAAAAACAGCAGAATATATGGCGCTACTGGCGTGGGCTCGGTGCCTGGAATGTGTATTTTTTGCTGAAATTTGCCCTGTTATGGTTTGGCTACCTGAATTTTCATCCGCTGCTTAATCTGGTCTTTCTGGCGTTTCTGCTGTTCCCAATCCCCAATGTCACGCTGCACCGCTGGCGTCATATTATTGCCATCCCGCTCGGTATCGGGCTGTTTTACCACGACACCTGGCTGCCGGGCATTAACAGTATTATCAGTCAGGGATCGCAGGTTGCGGGCTTTAGCGCAGCCTATTTGCTGGAGCTGTTAAACCGCTTCATTAACTGGCAAATGGTCGGTGCGGCGGCGGTGATTACCGTCGCCTACCTATTCTTCGCACAGTGGATTCGTATTACGGTGTTTACCGTGGCGGCGTTGGCGTGGTTAAACCTTGTCAATCTGGCGGGCCCAGCGGTGTCGTTGATGCCAGCGGTATCGACGGCGTCTGCTCCCTCGGCGGCGTCCCCGGCTGGCGGAGACGCTGCGCTGCCTGAGGCCACTTTACCGCCAACAAACGCCAATTTAACGGCTTATCTGAACCAGTTTTACACACGAGAAAAAGCGCGAGCCACGGCGTTCCCCGCTGCGCTGCCGCAGGATGCTCAGCCTTTTGATCTCCTGATTATCAATATCTGTTCGCTGTCGTGGTCGGATCTGGAAGTGGCGCAGCTAGAGAATCATCCGCTGTGGAAGAAGTTCGATATCCTGTTCAGCCAGTTTAACTCTGCCGCCGCTTACAGTGGGCCTGCGTCAATTCGCCTGCTACGGGCAAGCTGTGGTCAACAGTCTCATATTGATTTGTATCAGCCGGTGAACCAACAGTGTTACTTGTTCAGTAATTTGGTGGCGCTGGGTTTTGAAGAGCAATTGATGCTCGATCATTCCGGCGTCTTTGGTAATTACCTGCGTGAGGTGCGTGAAGAGGGAGATATTCAGATCCCGATGCTGTCGCAGGAGGGCATTAGTCACCAGATTACCTCATTCGACGGCGAGCCGATTTATAACGATCTGGAATTGTTGAATCGCTGGCTGGGCGAGCGGGAGAAAGCGACGACGACACGTAACGCGACCTTCTTTAACCTGCTTCCGCTGCACGATGGTAATCGCTTTGTGGGAAGCAAGCAGTCGGCGGACTATGCGCCACGCGCGAAGATTCTGTTTGACCAACTGGATGCGTTTTTTGACGTGTTGCAAAAGTCCGGCCGTAAAGTCATGGTGATTGTGGTGCCAGAGCACGGCGCAGCGCTGGCTGGGGATAAGATGCAAATGTCTGGTCTGCGCGATATTCCCAGTCCGAGCATCACGCATGTTCCCGTCGGCGTGAAACTGTTTGGCCTACAGGCACCGCATCAGGGCAATGCGCTGGAGATTGCGTCGCCGAGCAGCTATCTGGCAATTTCGGAGCTGGTGGCGCGCATGGTCGACGGCAAAGTGTTCACCGCGCCGTCTGTTGACTGGCAAACGCTGACGAGCGCACTGCCGCAAACGGAAGCGATCTCGGAAAATGAGAACGCTATCGTGATGCAATATCAGGGAAAACCTTACATTCGTCTGAACGGCGGAGACTGGGTGCCTTACCCGCAATAATCTCACCCCGATCACTTGATCGGGTAGGCGAGAATCCTACCCGATTCTTCAGTCTGCTCCCCGAATAGCGATACTGGCTTATGCAGGGGATATCCCCTATTCTGAGGCCGCGTTATCGCTGTTGCCAAAGGTAGCCTAGGATTAAGATGAAATCCCCCGAACATCAGCAGAAAACAGCGTTAAGGCGGCGATAAGCTGCCTTATACTATTTGCCGCGTGTAAATCGTGTTGCTGTGTGTAACGCGTGCGCATTTTTCGCGTTGTATATTGCTCACCTATTTGTTGTTTGGTGGGCCAGGTATTCAGGTCTGCATAAAAGGTTGACGGAGAAAGCGCTTGCGGCTCAGACGTTCATTAACGATTAAACAGATGACAGCCGTGTCTGCCGTGGCACTGGTGACGATCAGCCTGTTTATCGTCATACAGCTTTTTCACTTTGTGCATCAGCGCCGTGAAGATTATGCCAAGCAGTTGGAGAGCATCGCGTATTCCGTGCGTCAACCGCTGACGGATGCGGTGTTACAAGGGGAAGTGCAGCGGGCGGGCAATATTCTGGACAGCTTATTACCCGTTGCCTTTCTGAGCCGTGCAGATGTGCTGCTGCCGGATGATTTCCAGACGCTGCACGCGAATTTCCCGAAAGAGCGGCCGGTGCCAGACTGGATCGCACGGGTCTTTAAGCTGCCTATCCGCATCTCTATTCCGCTCTATTCGCCACCGCAGACGCAGTATTCGGCTCCGCTGGCGCATCTGGTGTTGCAGGCGGATTCCTACCGGATGTATCAATTTATCGTCAGCACCTTTTCAACCATGTTGGCGACGTATCTGCTGCTGGCGCTGATTATGTCGATCGCCATTACCTGGTGCATTAACCGCCTGCTGATACACCCGCTGCGTGGGATTATTGTCGAGTTACAGAATCTCCCGCCGGATGACATGCTCCACCGTCAACTTACGCTGCCGCCCTGGCATCAGGACGATGAGCTGGGCGCGCTGGTGCGCAGCTATAACCGCAATCAACAGCTGCTGGCGCAGTCGCTTTCTGTAGGAACGGAAGGCGCGGGGCTGCCGGACAAAGCGCACTTCATGCGACGCCTTGAACAGCGTCTGGCCGATGCGACACCGTTTAGTCTGCTGGTTTTCGGGCTTGATTCGTCCGCCAGCAAGCAGGGTAAGGTAGACATGCTGGCGAAGCAGCTCAGCGCGGCGATTGAAGAACAGAACGAGGCTGGGCTCATCTATCTGGCGCGTCTCGACTGTGATGAGTTCGCTATCATCGGGAAGCAGCTGCAATCCGCCGGACAGGCGCAAGATTGGGCGCAAAACGTGATGCTGGCGATTAATTCTCCCTTTTTACCGGCGGGCTCTCAGCCTGCGCGGGCTGTCAGCGTCGGAATCCTTACCATTACCGATCCTCGACCCGAGGACGCGGCACTGCTTTTATCACAGGCACGTTTTGCTATGCAGCTGGCGAGGCGTGATAAAAAATCCGGGCTTCATTCTCTCACGGTGCCTTCCTGAGTATTTGCAGGTAACGCAAATGTTACTTTTCATAGAAATGTTTCCTGAGCGGCACATTCCCCGTATGACGGGGGTTTGAGGGCTTTTCAAGGCAATATCACTGCCGAAAAAATGTGCATCTGTTACAAGTAAATTGCATTGATGTTTCTTTATAATTCCTGCTGACGTGATTCAGCTCTTGTTTTTAACCTATCGTTCACAAACTAAACTTATAAAACATTCTCAGCTTGTTATTGCAATGTTACTTTCCGGCGCAATCACAGGCGGCATTTTCGTACCCTATTCCCCTCCTGTGTTTTCCCCACCATAGGACGTATGTATGAAAACATCAATTTTTAAAAGTCTTTATTTTCAAGTTCTTGCCGCCATTACAATAGGGATACTGTTGGGGCATTTCTACCCCCAGCTTGGTGAGCAAATGAAGCCGCTGGGCGATGGGTTTGTTAAATTAATTAAAATGATTATTGCGCCGGTTATCTTCTGTACGGTAGTTACCGGTATCGCAGGCATGGAAAGTATGAAGTCGGTCGGTCGTACTGGTGCGGTCGCTCTGCTGTATTTTGAAATCGTGAGTACGATTGCGCTGATTATCGGTCTGGTCGTGGTTAACGTGGTGCAACCTGGCGTGGGCATGAACATCGACCCAAGTACGCTTGATGCGTCTGCGGTGGCGGTTTATACCCAACAGGCTTCGCAACAGGGTCTGATTCCGTTCCTGATGGATGTAATTCCGGCGAGTGTGGTCGGTGCGTTTGCCAGCGGTAATATCTTGCAGGTTCTGCTGTTTGCCGTAATGTTCGGCTTTGCTCTGCACCGCCTAGGGGCAAAAGGCAAAGTGATTTTTGACGTGATCGACAGCTTCTCCAAGGTCATTTTCGGCGTCATTAACATGATCATGAAACTGGCTCCGCTGGGTGCGTTCGGTGCAATGGCCTTCACCATCGGTAAATATGGTGTCGGTACGCTGATACAGCTGGGACAGCTGATCGCTTGCTTCTACATCACCTGTGTTCTGTTCGTGTTTCTGGTGTTGGGCAGTATTGCCAGAGCGACAGGCTTCAGTATCTTCAAATTCATTCGCTACATCCGTGAAGAACTGCTGATCGTACTGGGCACATCCTCTTCTGAATCCGTGCTGCCACGTATGCTGGAGAAGATGGAGAAGGTCGGTTGTAAAAAATCGGTCGTTGGTCTGGTTATTCCTACCGGATACTCGTTCAACCTTGATGGCACTTCCATCTATCTGACAATGGCCGCGGTATTTATCGCTCAGGCGACCAACAGCCACATGGATATCTGGCATCAGATTACCCTTCTGGTGGTACTGCTGCTGTCCTCTAAAGGTGCAGCGGGCGTGACGGGAAGTGGATTCATCGTGCTGGCGGCAACGCTGTCTGCCGTGGGCCACCTGCCTGTTGCCGGTCTGGCGTTGATTCTGGGTATTGACCGCTTTATGTCAGAAGCCCGTGCGCTGACCAACCTGATTGGTAACGGTGTGGCGACCATCGTGGTAGCAAAATACTGCCGCGAGCTGGACGAGAAGAAACTGGATGCTGAGCTGTCTGGCACCAACAAGAACGATAATGGGATTACACCGACTGCACAGTCATAATTCCGATACGGTTTTCTAAATCAGTTCCCCACGGCGTTAACGCCCCGTGGGGGAATTTTTTTGTCTGCCAACACGTCGAACCAAACCGTTTCCCTTCCTTTTCTTACCCGCCCTGAAACGTAAAAATATTGTTAAATATGACTATTTTTACCTTTTTTGCTGATTATTTCGTCTTCTGGAGTGACATAGACAAAAGCGCGCTGTCCAAGGGAATGGTACACTTCGCGTCTTTAATTTTTTCCGTGATATATCCACGAGAGTGTGCGGTGGCAGACGCAAGGCCACCATAATGATCAACAATAACCACATTATTATGTTGGATAGCTATGAGTAGGGGTTCACATGCAGGGCACCAAAAAGGCGCTTTTCGTTGGTGGTTTGTTGCTGGCCGTGGTCAGCAGCGGCGTGCAGGCTGAAGCACTACAGCCCGATCCTGCCTGGCAGCAGGGTAAGCTTGATAATGGTTTTACCTGGCAGTTATTAACCACACCACAGCGCCCCGGCGATCGGGTTGAGCTGCGTCTGGTTGTGAATGCTGGGTCGCTGCTGGAAAACGCCCAGCAGGTAGGTTTTGCCCATTTTCTTCCCCGTCTGGCCTTAGCGCCCGGCGATAAGCTGTCCGCTGCCCAGCAGCCTTCTATGTGGATGCGGGATGCTAACAGCTCACGCGTCCTGCCTCCGGTCATTGTCTCGTATGACTTCACATCGTATAACCTGAGTTTGCCGAATAATCGCCCCGAATTGCTGAAAGAAGCGCTGGCGTGGCTTTCGGAAAGCGCAGGGCAGATGACGTTCGACGAAAAAAGCCTACAGGCTGCGTTGAAGGTGCCCGATCAGGTGGCAACCTTTCCGATTAACCCACAGGATCCGAGCTGGCGCTATCGTCTGAAAGGCTCACCCCTGCTGGCGCACGATCCTGCTCAGGACGTCAAACCGCCGTTGAATGGCGAGCAGCTCCAGCAGTTTTATAAAACCTGGTATACGCCAGATGCGATGACGCTCTACATCGTCGGTCATGTGGATAACCGCAGCGTGATCGAGCAGATCGGGAAAGCCTTCTCCCCGCTGGAAGGGAAACGTGAAGCGCCCGCGCCGTTGCCGACACTGAGCCCGCTACCGCCGCAGGCGATCAGCCTGATGAATAACAACGTCCAACAGGATACGCTGTCGCTGATGTGGGATGCCCCGTGGCACCCGATTCGTGAATCGCAGGCGCTGGTTCGCTACTGGTTGGGTGATATGACGCGGGAAGCGATGTTCTGGCGCCTACAGCAGGCGCTGGAGAAGAGCCCGCTGAAGAGCAACAATCTCCGCTTCGACTGCAATGTGTTTTATACCCGTTCTCAGTGCGCGATTCATATGGATGTCCCGAATAGTGAGGGCGTTGAGCCGGGCGTGACGTTTATGGCGCGTGAGCTGGCGACGCTGCGTGAAAAAGGGCTGACACAGCAAGAGTTTGATGCGCTGATTGCGCGCAAGACGGACGAGCTGAACAAGCTGTTTGCGACCTATGCGCGGACCAGCACGGACATCCTGATGGATCAGCGATTGCGCTCCCAACAGAATGGCGTCGTAGATATTTCTCCCGAGCAGTATCAGAAACTGCGCCAGACCTATCTGTCCGCGTTGACGCTCGATATGCTGAATCAGGAACTGCACCAGCAGCTGGTACAGGATACAACGCTGATGTTGATCCAACAGCCTGGTGAACCGGAAGCGAATATGAAAGCGTTGCAGGAAGCCTACGACCGGATTATGACACCAGCGACCGAGCCGGTTGCCAGCGCCGCGGCGGCTGCGCCTGAAGGTGCCATTCCTGAAGGAACGAAACCGCAGGAAACGGCACCTGCTGCACAGTAATTCGTTAATCAGTCAGTCATTAATCAGTAAATAGAAAAGGCCGCGATTGCGGCCTTTTACTTATTATCACGCGACAGCCTGTTTATGCAGGCATTGCCTCTAGCGGGATAATTGCGCCACGGTATTGAATGACCGTGCTGGCCGTCAGGTGACCGCGCTGTGCGGCTTCCTGTGTGCTACCGCCGTTCAGACGTACTGCCAGATAACCTGCGCTGAAAGAGTCGCCTGCGGCGGTGGTATCGACCACTTTCTCTTTTGGCAGTTTGATCGCAGGGACATCAACCAGCTCCTGTCCGCGTTCAGACACGATGCAGGAATCGGCACCGCGTTTGATGACGACTTCGTTGACGCCCAAACCGTGCGTCCGATCCAGCACTGCTTCCAGCGGCTTCGTGCCCCACAGCATGTCTTCGTCATCCAGTGTCAGGAAAGCGATATCAGTACAGGACAGAATGTCGGTGTAGGCCTGCTGCGTTTCTTCTTTGCTCTGCCACAGACGTGGACGGTAGTTGTTATCAAAAATCACTTTACCGCCGTTAGCGCGGCAGGCGCGCAGCAGGGCGAGAAGGCGCTGACGGCTTTCTGGGTTCAGAATCGCCAGACTGATGCCGCTCAGGTAGAGATAGTCAAACTGTGCCAGCGACTGACCGATTTTTTCTGCTTCCGGGCTGTCCAGCCAGTAGCGGGCCGCGGCATCATTACGCCAATAGTAGAATGTACGCTCGCCGCTATCGTCGGTTTCAATGAAGTATAAACCGGGCAGCTTGTTGTCCAGTCGCTGAATCAGGTCGGTTTTCACCCCTTCTTTCTGCCAGGCAGCCACCATCTCGGTACTGAAGCTATCGGTACCGAGCGCAGTCACGTAATGCACGCCCAGCTTATCAGCGTTTACCTGACGGGCAATGTAAACGGCAGTGTTCAGCGTATCGCCGCCAAATCCACGGTTAAGATCCGTGCCCTTCTGCGACAGTTCGATCATGCATTCGCCGATTACGGCAATGTTAGTAGTTGTCATCACTTTTGGCCTGTTTGAAAAGCTGGGTATAAAAAATGCGGAAATTAACGTCAGTCTCAACATTACGCGAGACTGAGTCAATAGCCTTGAAACGATGTTTTATTTTTTCATGACGCAGATCGGAAAACCAGTGCTTTCACGCTGCTTTTAGCGATCGGAAGGGGGTGCTTTCTCTTGCTCATTCTTATCCGTCGAGGTGTCGCCTTTGTAGTTCGCCGTGGCGATCCAGGCGGCGCAGAAGAGTGTCAGACGAGCAAAGAAATAGAAGAACGCCATCAGACCAATGACCGAACCGAACGCGGCACCGGAAGGTGAGCTGGCCAGTTTAGGCAGCGCGACGGTCATCGCGAACTTGATCACTTCAAAGCCCACTGCGGCGATCAGCGTGCCGCGAAAGAGTGCTTTGCGTTTGGGTTTATGGCGCGGTAAAACGAAAAATATCCACAGGAATAACAGATAGTTGGCGAAGATGGAGATCGACAGGGCAATCAGCGTCAACGCGGGGCGCAGCCACTCGATGCCATCCAGCCCCAGCGCGGTCACAATCATGTTTTGCGCGGTGCCAGCAACGGAGGTCAGGAAAAGCGTAATGATAAGTGCAATGACCAGACCGGTCAGCGACAGGAAATCCCGCGTGTACTGAAAGTAAATCTTCTCTTCATCTTTCGGGTTCCGTTCCCACACGTCGCGCGACTGGGCGCGAATCGCCTCACGCAGGTTTCCCATCCAACTGATGCCAGAATAGAGCGCGATCAGCAAACCGGTAATCCCTACGGTAGTACGCTGCTGCACGGCGGTGTTAACGGTACTTTTCAGCGTATTGGCCAGATTAGGATCGCTGATACTGTTGACGATACGGTTAATCAGCCCCGTCAGCAGGTCAGGGTTTGAGGCCAGCACAAAACCCACGGCGGCAAAAGACACCATGAGAATCGGGATCAGCGACAGAAAGGAAAAATAGGTAATGGCCGCGCCAAACTGGTTGCCCATCCGATCGTTAAAACGTTCGCCCGCGCGAATCAGGTGCGCCACGCTGGGGATCGCCTGAATGCGTGCGGCCAGACGCTTACTCTTGTCCAGAAACGAGAGGGGTTTCTGTGGTGATTGATCCCCTTCTGGGGTTGACGATGTTGACTGGCGTTCCGGGTCTGCCGGTGCAGGCATTGCGTTTCTCCTGTGTTCGGGATTAGTTTATTAGCATAAGGTTGATTATAACCAACAATATAAGAATGTTACTTTTCGATGTTTTTCTGAACGTACGTCATACACGGACGTTAAGCGAGTGAATTTTCCATGCCAACACCTTCCCCATCCGAACCGGCGCTGAGCGGGCTGCGCCTTAATCTGCGTATCGTTTCGATTGTGGCGTTCAACTTCGCCAGCTATCTGAATATCGGCCTGCCGTTAGCGGTGCTGCCGGGGTATGTGCACGATCACCTTGGCTACAGTGCATTCTGGGCTGGGCTGGTGATCAGCCTGCAATACTTCTCCACGCTACTGAGCCGACCGCATGCGGGCCGCAGCGCCGACGAAAAAGGACCGAAAAAAATCGTCGTCTGGGGGCTGGCTGGCGTCATGCTGAGCGGGGTGTTTTACCTGATGGCTGCCTTTAGCGATGCCTCGCCTGTAATCACGCTGCTGTTGTTGTGTCTCGGGCGTGTCGTGCTGGGAGCCGGACAGAGCTTTGCCGGTACCGGTGCAACGCTCTGGGGCGTCGGTGTGGTCGGTTCTCGACACATTGGACGCGTGATTTCATGGAATGGTATTGCCACCTATGGCGCGATGGCGATCGGCGCACCGCTCGGCGTCTGGCTCAACCATATCGGTGGGCTAAAACTGCTTTCCGTATGCATTATCCTGATCGCAGCCGTGGCGATTGTCCTCGCACTGCCGCGTCCGGCGGTGCAGGTCGCGCCGGGGAAAAAGATTCCCTTCCGTGAAGTGCTGGGGAAAGTCTGGGTTTACGGCATTATTTTGGCGATCGCCTCTGCGGGTTTTGGTGTGATCGCCACCTTCATCACGCTGTTTTATGCTGACCGGAACTGGGAAGGCGCGGCGCTGACGCTGACCATTTTCAGCTGTGCCTTTGTCGGCGCACGATTGGTGTTTCCTAACAGTATTCAACGGTTTGGCGGACTGCGCGTGGCGATGGCGTGCTTCGTGGTTGAAATCGTCGGGTTGTTGCTGGTCTGGGGAGCAACGCAGCCGCTGATGGCGGAAGTCGGTGCGTTCCTCGCGGGGGCGGGCTTCTCTCTGGTGTTCCCGGCATTAGGTGTTGTCGCCGTTAAGGCCGTATCGCCGCAGAATCAGGGTAGCGCGCTGGCAACCTATACGATATTTCTTGATTTATCGCTGGGCATCGTCGGGCCAGTGGCGGGTATGCTGATGGCCTATACCGGTATCGCCTCTATTTATCTGGCGGCGGCGCTGCTAGGGCTATGCGGTCTGGCACTGACGTGGAGACTGGCTCAGCGAATCACCAGCGTGTAGAAAATGACAGTAACCACCTTGGTGGCTACTGTCTGACGATAACACCGATTACTTCAGCTTCAGGGTGTGGATGATGCCTTCTGCTTCGCTCTGTGCCTGTTGCTGATTGCTGGCTGGCAGCGTGATCTGCAAGGTCAGCAGTTGGTTTTCCACTTTGCCCAGCACGACAGAGGAATAAGCCTGTTGTCCGCTGCTAGTGATAATGCTGTCGAGCTGTTGCAGCTTCTTGCCGTCAACGTCGATGGTCTTGTTGGTGACAACCTGGAGGTTGGCGTCACGTGTGCGCTGTTGATCTTCCAGACGCTGCGCCAGCACGGTCAACTCTTCTGTTGTGTTGTCGCCCAGAATCACGATGACCGCTTTCTGCCCATTATCATTGGCGTAAACGTGCATGTTATTCGCTTGCGTACCGACCTTACCGCTTTGATCACGCATATCAGCCGGCAGGGTAAATGCCACCTTGCCATCCATTAATTCGATATTCTGACCTGCGCTGGCTTCTGCGGCAGGTTTATCTTGTGCGCCCGATTTTGCAGCGTCATCCGTTTTGCCATCACAGGCAGCAAGCAGGCCGACAAGCAAGCCGACACCGAGGTATTTGATTACATTCGACATGGGATCCCTTTCTCTCGTTTTTGAAACAGATAATCGTTTAAACAGGTAATAACAGTATGGCACCCTATTCAGATAGCAAAAACAAGCATTTTGTTGTTGCAAACCGTTGTGTGTGCCTGCGTTATTTTTACAAAACGATGAATGACTTAACGAGAAAAGGCGGCGCAAATGGCCGCCCGATTGACATTAATGATGGCTGCTGGCGGAACGGTAGTTAGCTGGATCTTTCTGTTCGCTCAGACGTTTGAGCACCATGTTCAGCATGACACCGTACATCGGCAGGAAGAACGCCAGACTGATCAGCAGCTTGAAGGCATAATCCACCATCGCGATTTCAACCCAATTTGCCGCCATGAAGGCATCAGTGCTGCGGTAAAATGCAATGAAGAAAAAGGCCAGCGTATCGCTGAAATTACCAAACACGGTCGACACAGCCGGTGCGACCCACCACGCGCGTTTCTGGCGCAGGCGGTTGAAGACGTGAACATCCAGAATCTGACCGAGAACATAAGCCATGAAGCTGGCGCAGGCGATGCGCGCCACGACGATATTCACTTGACTTAATGCCTCGAACGACTGCCACGATCCCTGATAAAACAGGCTCGACACCAGATAGGAAATGACCAGAGCAGGCACCATCACGGTCAGAATGATACGACGCGCCAGCGGCGCACCGAAAACCCGTACCGTCAGGTCAGTTGCCAGAAAAATAAACGGGAAGGTAAACGCGCCCCAGGTGGTATGAAAACCGAAAATCAATACTGGGAGCTGAACCAGATAATTACTCGACGTAATGATCAGGACATGGAACAACGATAGCCAGATCAGCGCCGTAAGCCGCTGCTGGGGAGTAAAACGATACATAATGTGACCTTTTTGGTTATTGGGGTTAGGGAACCCAAGAGATAACGTGCAGATTTATGCTGCAACGCGGCGGCATAATACGCAATTGTTTAGCTAATGCAATTATTTCGCTACGGGCATGTGTTTTGCCAGGAAAAGATGGTTGTTTTCTGCGCAAACGTTGTCGTCGCTTGCGTCGGGAAATCCTCAGCGTAAACTAAGGCGGTTTTTTGATTCCTGTACTGAGAACGTTGATGACCGATCCCTTTACCAACCCGGATAAAACCCTTGATGCCCAGGGGCTGCGATGCCCAGAGCCTGTAATGATGGTGCGTAAGATGGTACGCCAGATGGAAACCGGGCAAACGCTACTGATTATTGCCGACGATCCGGCCACCACCCGCGATATTCCCGGTTTTTGCGTGTTCATGGAGCATGAACTTCTGGCGCAGGAGACCGAACAGCTTCCCTATCGGTATCTGTTGCGCAAAGGGTAATACTCGTCATACTTCAAGCAGCAGGTGCGCGGCGTTGCACCGCGCACCGTAGACTGCGATTAGTCCTGTTTTCTCAAGAGCCGCAGCGCGTTAGCGGTGACCAGCGCGGTTGCGCCGGAATCCGCCAGTACGGCGAGCCACAGCCCGGTAATGCCCAGAATACTGGTGACCAGAAATACCGCTTTCAGCCCCAGTGCGATGGTAATGTTCTGGCGAATATTGCGCTGCGTCGCCCGCGACAGGCTAATCATCGCCGCCAGCCCGGTCAGACGGCTGTGCGTTAAGGCTGCATCGGCTGTCTCCAACGCCACATCCGTACCGCTTCCCATTGCAATTCCGATCGTTGCGGCTTTCATCGCCGGTGCGTCGTTGATGCCGTCGCCGACCATCGCCACGGGATGCTGCTGACTCAATTCGCTGACTGCCGCGACCTTATCGGCGGGGAGCAGGCTGGCGCGGTAATCGATCCCTAATGTCGCCGCAATCGCCGCCGCCGCGCGGGGATTATCGCCCGTAAGCATGACGCCACGAATCCCCAACTGCTGCAAAGCATCCAGCGCTTCACGTGCATCGTGGCGTAGCGTATCGCTCAACGCCAGCACGCCGAGTACGCTATCGTCCTCTTGCACCACCACGACGGTTTTTCCTTCGTTTTCCAGCGCCTCAACCCGCTGTAACCAGTCGGCATCAAGCAGATCGGGCGCGACGCGAGTCGGCGCGCTGACCTGAATTCGCTTGCCGCCAATCGTACCTTCCACGCCGACACCTGCCAGCGCTTTGCGATTTTCCGCCATTGGCAGGAATGTGCTGCTGGATCGCGCATGCTGGACGATCGCTTTGGCAAGCGGATGGTGCGAACCGGACTCCACGGCGGCGGTGCGCGTCAGCAGCGCCGTTGCGCTCACGCCCGCGGCGGGCAATACGTCCGTCACCTGCGGCTTGCCTTCTGTCAGCGTGCCCGTTTTATCGAACGCGATAGTCTTGATGCTGCCCAGCGATTCCAGCGCCGCGCCGCCTTTAATCAGCGCTCCACGGCGCGTTGCAGCGGCCAGCCCGGACGTAATTGCCGCAGGCGTTGAGATCACCAGCGCACACGGACAGCCGATTAACAACAGCGTCAGGCCGCGATAAATCCACTCTTGCCACGGCTGCGCCAGCAGCAACGGCGGAACCAGAATTACCAGCAGCGACAGCAGCATGATGGCTGGCGTGTAATAGCGGCTAAATTTATCGAGGAAGCGCTCTATCGGCGCACGGCGCTCTTCCGCTTCTTCGATCAGTTGCAGAATGCGATCGATCGCGCTGTTGCCCGGCTGTGACACCACGCGCAACTGCACGACCCGATCGACGCACAGGCTACCTGCGGCAATTTTCTCACCGGGCGTACGTTCAACGGGAACCGATTCACCGGTCAGCGCGCTTTCATCAAAGCTGGCGTCGCTGTTCAAAAGCTCCGCATCGGCGGGGAGCCGCCCACCGGGGGCGACTTCAATCACGTCACCGGGAACCAGACTGGCGACGGGAACGAGGCGTCGCTGGCCGTTGCCGACGACCGTGGCATCTTCGGGAAGCAGCGCCATCAGCGCCGTTACGCCCCGCCGTGCGCGGTTTGCCGCGTAAGATTCCAGATGTTCGCCCAGCATAAACAGCAGCAGGATGACGGTGGCTTCGGTGGTGGCACCAATCAAGAGCGCCCCGATGGAGGCCACGCTCATCAGCGTTTCAATCGCGAAGGGTGTACCCGTGCGAATGAGCTGCACCGTTTTCTTCAGTATCGGAATCAGCCCGACAAGGGTGGTCGCGATAAACGCGATCTGCCCGCCGCGCTCGCTTAGCAGGGAAAGTCCCCAGCTTGCAGCAGCCAGCAGAGTGAAAAGTATTAAGAAACCATATTCATGCACGAAGCGACGTACGGTCGAGGTGTCGGGCGGAGTGAGGGGGAGTGCGGTGTCCTGCAAGGTGAAGCCCGCTTGCTGAACGGCATGTTGAACCTGAAATCGAATATCGGTGTTGGCATCAACAACCAATTTTTCGGTGGCGAACAGCACTTTGGCCTGTTCAATTCCGGTGAGATTTTTTACTGCATTTTCGATTTTACGTGCGCAGCTGGGACAATCCATCCCGCTGATTTTCCAGCTGAAACGCTGGTGGGATCGGGGCCTATCGCTGTCTCCGCCGTCGGGGTCGTCTGAATCTGCGCTACCGCCGCTGTCTGACGACGACTGATCTGTGCCACACGCGCTCTGCACTACGGCGTCAGATGTGTGTTTGGTTGAACAGCAGCTGTGGTCGGCGTGGTTTGAATGCTGCGTGTGCTCGTTGCAACAGCTTTTAGTACGGGATGGCGCACTGCGCGGCGCGTGGTGAACGCCGTTATTGCAGCAGGCTGATTTCTCAGTGCTGTGGTGCTGATGAGAGTGCATGTCTTCCTCCTGGGTTATTAGTGATAGCCATTCTCATCAGGAACTTTACACCGCCGCTCAATGCTTAGCCAGATTTTCGTTAGCGCCGCGAACGTCAGAAATAGAGGGAGCGAACGATCAGGAAATGGCCGCCAAAATAGCCCGCTGCCACAATCGCCTGATGGGCGCGGAATGGAAAACGGTAATGGTGAATCAGCCAGGCCGCATGGGCGATAAACAGCAGTACGGTGCCCGTCAGCAGGGAGAAATTCGCGTTTGTCCCCAGCGCAAAATACCGCTCGCCAGCAATCCAGACCATTAACGTCGTCATGATGATGAATGCGCAGGCGGGCCAACGCTGTGCTTCTAATCGTCCCCAGATAATCGCGATCAGGATCGCGGCCAGAATGACGAGCGTTAATGCCAGCGGCCAAAAGAACGTGAGTGAAATCTGCCCGGTAAAAAAGCTAATGGTGTACAGCAGGTGGGAGAGGAAATAAGCGCCAAACGCGTAAAGCAGGCGCTGAGTCGGCAGCAACAGCAGGGTGTCTGCGACCAGCGTTGCCAGCAGCCCCAACACAATCAGATAACCCGGTACACCAAGCAGCGGCGTCTGCCAGGCCAGAGCCAGCAGCAGTAGCATCGTGACTGGCTTGAATAACCAACGTTGCCACGTTGGACCACGGTAGCTGGCGTCCACATACAACCAGCCAGAAAAAAGTACAGCAATAAATGACCAAAGCATAGCGTGTCCTTTTTGTGTTTTTGTTTGTGTCAGGATAAAAATAAACCGTTCTTTATTCAGTGTAGGGGATTGTGGGGAAGTTAAACAACACGAGGCGAGACGGATGCGACTTCTGTGAGCTTCATGGTATGTTATCGCCTGTTTTTATTGTAAATGGGCGCCGTGAAGTCTCGAAGGGAGTATTGTGTTGAATGAGTAATGAATCCGCGCTTTATCGTATTCAATTTATAAATAACGGTAAGAATTACCAGCTTTACGTGCGTGAGTTGGTACAGAGCAGCCTGTTCGGTTTTATTGAAATTGCCGACTTCGTGTTTGATAGCCAATCTACGGTGTTGGTTGACCCGTCAACCGAGAAACTAAAAACGGAATTCTCTGGCGTTAGCCGCAGTTTCATTCCTCTACAGGCGATCATTCGCATTGATGCCGTGACGGAAAAAGGCAGCGCCCGCATTTCTGATTTAGGCGACAACGTTACCGCGTTCCCTTATCTTCCTGGCAAGAAACCCTGATGGGTGATTTTCCCTGGCTATTGGTTTTCGCTGTTGGTGCAATTCTGCTGCTGGCAGCGCGACAATACCGACGCCAACGTTATCGGGAAGCGCAGAATGATGCGGCTCCGCTGCGTATTGTGAGCGCAGAGGTGAAACACAAACGCGAATTTCCCCGCACTCGTCGGCGTGCGCGTGAGCATCAGGTGATGGTCATGGAGGACATGCTTTATGAGGCAACATTTAGGCCGATTGCTGGCAGCGGGGATATTACATTGCGCCTCGAAAGCGCGGATTATCACCAGCTTGATACCGGTATGCAGGGATCGTTGCAGCTAAAGGGCACGCGTTTTATTCGCTTTGTGCCCCAGCAGAGGTAGCGATTACAGCTTCGGTGGCTTAGGCTGCTTTTTCTGCCACGCCAGCAATTCAAACACGCCAAAAAGGAAAATACGGGCCTGAAGCGCGCGGTTCAGCGCGGGGCTGTCCTTCGGCTGGCTGGATTTTAACAGCAGCAGCTGAAAACCATGCATCAGGATCATAAACACCATCGCCACGGTCATGAAAATATTCAACGGCTTGGGAAATGGCTGAATCAGGTTAAGCAGCAGAAATCCCCACACGCCCAGCATCAATAGCCTGCCAAGGTTAATCAAAATCATCTCTTACCCTTACGTTGCTGCGAAGATTATTGACGAATGTATAAACGGTAGGCGACCTGACCGGCAATTTTCTCACGGTGCAGTTGCCAATTTTCCGGGATAGTCAGCTGCGCATTTTCCGCCTCGGTTTCCACGTAAATCCACGCGTCGGGTGCCAGCCAGCCCTGTTGTTCCAGCAGTGCGAGCGTGTTGTTCAGTAGCTCTTTGCGAAACGGTGGATCGAGAAACACGACGTCAAACGGCGTGCCCGGCTTCGCCAGCCAGCTCAGGGCATCCGTATTGACCACCTCGGCGTTTTCCGCCCGAAGCAGTGCCAGATTTTGCGTTAACTGCTGCGCAACTGCACGCTCCATCTCCAATAATGTGGCGTGTGCGGCATAACGGGATAAGGCTTCCAGCCCGAGTGCGCCGCTGCCGGCAAAGCAGTCCAGACAGCGTGCCTGTTGAATGACGGGAGCCAGCCAGTTAAACAGCGTTTCCCGCACGCGATCGGTAGTGGGACGTAAACCGGGGCTATCAGGAACCGGAAGTTTTCTGCCGCGCCATTGACCACCGATGATTCGGATTTGTCCGGCGGCTGACGATGCATTTTTTTTAGCCATAGCTCACAGGGTTATTGTTGTGCCGCATCATCGTGGTGTGGATACGGGCAGGAAATTTCTGGCGCTATTCTAGCGGCGGTTACGTGTAGAGGGAATGTTAAGATGGTCGTTAAAGCGCTTAAGCCAAAATTTTGTGCTATCTACGGCTTTCGATAACGCGCAGCGTTTGACACACTTCGTTACGGACATTGCCTTTCGTTACGAAGATTGTCGACAGCGCCGAGAATTGTCCGTCATTGCCCCCGTTGGCTGCGTGTTGCTGTCGGCAGGAAAGTGTTAAACTTATTGTTTAAATATGATTTTCATTGATTGATTCGCTGCGGCGAGCAGCGTGGAGCGCGATCGCACATGTCAAAAGAAAAGAAGCGCGGTTTTTTTTCCTGGCTGGGATTAGGGAAACAGGAAGAGAAACAACAGGAACAGCCGCAAGAGCAGCCTGTTTTTCAAGAGAAGCCGACTGTTCAAGAGAAGATTGTTGTTGACGAACAGCCGTCAGCGGCGGAGCCGGATGCTGCTGCATCGGCTCATCAGACCGTTGAGCACGCGCCGGAGCAGGTAGATAAACCGCTGACGGAAGCGCCTGTCGTTCTGGAAAAGCCTGTCGTTGAAGAACAGATAAAGGTTGAAGCGGAACAGCTGATCCAACCTGCCGCCGAGCGTGACGTTACCGCAGCGGCTGACGAACCGACCGACACTATCCCTGAATCAGCCGTATCGACCCCTATTATTTCGGAAACAGACGATCGTGACGCGATAGAACATGACGTTCTCGATCGAGATGTCGTCGATCCGATCGTACAGACCGAGATCGCCGACAGCGCGACGGTGGCTAATGCTGAGCCGGACGTTGTGCAGCAAGAAGAGCAAGAATACAAAGAACAAGAATCTGTGCAGCCAGATGATGTGCCTGTCGTGGCGCAAGAACAGGAACGTCCGACGAAAGAAGGTTTCTTCGCTCGCCTGAAACGCAGTCTGGTAAAAACGCGCCAGAACCTCGGTTCAGGATTTATCGGATTGTTTCGCGGTAAGAAAATCGACGACGATCTGTTTGATGAACTGGAAGAACAGCTGCTGGTTGCGGATGTCGGGGTCGAGACGACCCGTAAAATCATCACCAGCCTGACAGAGCACGCCAGCCGCCGCCAACTGAAAGATGCTGATACGCTTTTTGTGAAGCTGAAAGAAGAAATGGCGGAGATTCTTGCTAAGGTGGACGCCCCGCTGAATATCGAAGGCAAAACGCCGTATGTCATTCTGATGGTTGGCGTTAATGGCGTGGGTAAAACCACCACCATCGGGAAAATGGCACGTCAGTTCCAGGCGCAGGGTAAATCCGTGATGCTGGCGGCGGGGGACACTTTCCGTGCGGCGGCGGTCGAGCAGCTTCAGGTCTGGGGACAGCGCAATAACGTTGCTGTGGTCGCACAGCATACGGGTGCGGATTCGGCATCGGTGATTTTCGATGCGATTCAGGCAGCGAAAGCGCGCGGCGTTGATGTCCTGATCGCGGACACCGCGGGTCGCTTGCAGAACAAAGCGCACCTGATGGAAGAGCTGAAAAAGATTGTGCGCGTGATGAAGAAGCTGGATGAAGACGCGCCGCATGAAGTGATGCTGACGTTGGATGCGAGCACCGGGCAGAACGCGGTGAGTCAGGCCAAGCTGTTTAATGAAGCGGTTGGGCTGACGGGTATTACCTTAACTAAGCTGGACGGGACCGCGAAAGGCGGGGTGATTTTCGCCATTGCTGACCAGTTCGCTATTCCTATCCGCTATATTGGGGTAGGTGAAGGTATTGAAGATTTACGGCCATTCAAGGCCGACGATTTTATTGAGGCACTTTTTGCCCGAGAGGATTAAAACGGATGATTCGTTTTGAACAGGTCAGTAAAGCTTACCTCGGTGGGCGTCAGGCATTACAAGGGGTCGATTTCCATCTGCGCCCCGCGGAAATGGCGTTCCTGACCGGCCATTCCGGCGCAGGGAAAAGTACCCTGCTGAAACTGATTTGTGGCATTGAGCGTCCCAGCGCGGGTCAGATTTTGTTTGGCGGTCACAATATCAGCCGCCTGAAAAAACGCGAAGTCCCGTTCCTGCGACGCCAGATCGGCATGATCTTTCAGGATCACCATCTGCTGATGGAACGCACGGTCTATGACAACGTCGCGATGCCGCTCATCATCGCGGGTGCCAGCAGTGAGGATATCCGTCGCCGGGTATCCGCCGCGTTGGACAAGGTTGGCCTGCTGGATAAAGCGAAAAACTATCCTATCCAGCTGTCCGGTGGTGAGCAGCAGCGCGTTGGCATTGCGCGTGCGGTGGTGAACAAACCCGCCGTATTGCTGGCAGATGAACCGACTGGCAACCTGGACGAAGCGCTGTCAGAAGGCATTTTGCGCCTGTTTGAAGAATTCAATCGCGTTGGCGTTACCGTTCTGATGGCGACGCATGACACTGGGCTGATCGCCCGCCGTAATTACCGTGTGCTGACGCTGTCGGATGGTCGCATGGTGGGGGGAAACCACAATGGCGAATAACGTCCGTAACGCGAAAAAGCCTGTCGCGAAAGCCAAAGCGCTGCGCGGCGGCTGGCAGGAACAGTGGCGCTATGCCTGGATGAATACGCTAGCTGATATGCTGCGCCAGCCGCTGGCTACCTTTCTGACCGTGATGGTCATCGCCATCTCGTTGGCGCTACCTAGCATCTGCTATCTGGTATGGAAAAACGTCAGTCAGGCGGCCACACAGTGGTATCCCTCGCCGCAGCTGACGGTGTATCTGGATAAATCGCTGGATGACAACGCGGCGCAGGCGGTGATCACGCAGCTTCAATCTGAAGAGGGCGTTGATAAAGTCAATTACCTGTCGCGCAATGAAGCGATGGGCGAATTCCGCAACTGGTCCGGTTTTGGCGGCGCGCTCGATATGCTGGAAGAGAATCCGCTGCCGGCGGTAGCGATTATCACGCCGAAAATGAGTTTTCAGGATTCCACCACGCTGACGACGCTGCGCGACCGAGTGGCGGCGACGCAGGGCGTGGATGAAGTACGGATGGATGACAGCTGGTTTGCGCGGCTGGTGGCATTGACCAATCTGGTTGGGCAAATTTCCGTGACGATTGGCGTCCTGATGGTGGTTGCCGTCTTTTTGGTGATCGGCAACAGCGTGCGCCTGAGTATTTTCAGCCGCCGCGAAACCATCAACGTGATGAAGCTGATTGGGGCGACAGACGGCTTTATTCTGCGTCCGTTCCTGAATGGCGGGGCAGCAATGGGCGTAGGCGGCGCTGTACTGTCGCTGATTTTATCGCAAGCGCTGGTCTGGAAGCTGGGCGCCGTGGTGACGCAGGTGGCGTCCGTCTTCGGTACGACGTTTGCCGTCAAAGGATTAAGCTGGGATGAATCCCTGCTGCTACTGTTAATCGCTGGCATGATTGGCTGGTTGGCCGCCTGGCTGGCAACGGTGCAACATTTACGCCGTTTTACACCACAGTAAGCGTTTTCTGGTATAATTATCCCCTGTAATTCAGACCGTATTGCAGGGGAAGTCTCCTCAGCGACATCTCTTCTTTGTTCTTCCCGCTGTGTTTTCCCCTTGGTTTAGCGTGTGTGAGTGACGCGTTTTTCTCCTGCTTGATCTCTGACATGAGGTGAATAAAATGAGAGGAACTTGCGAGCGAAATCACAGTCTGAATAGACAGATTTTAGGATTTGACTGAATACGCTTTAAAGGTGCCGTGTTTTGCCATCTTCGCGCAAAACGATGCGGTGAAGCAGTGCTAAGATAGTCGACTGCAATATGACGAGTAGAGCAACTGAGAGGGTTGAATGACCAAAGATATGCAAACTTTCACCTTAGTTCCCCAGGGCAGTCTGGAAGGGTATATTCGTGCCGCCAATGCCTATCCGATGCTGACGGCGGAGGAAGAGCGGGCGCTGGCTGAACGGCTGCATTATCAGGGCGATCTGGAGGCTGCTAAGCACCTGATTCTGTCACACCTGCGTTTTGTTATTCACGTTGCCCGTAACTATTCCGGCTACGGCCTGCCGCAGGCGGACCTGATTCAGGAAGGGAACATCGGCCTGATGAAAGCGGTACGTCGCTTTAACCCTGAAGTTGGCGTGCGTCTGGTTTCTTTCGCCGTGCATTGGATCAAAGCCGAAATTCATGAATACGTGCTGCGTAACTGGCGTATCGTGAAAGTCGCGACCACTAAAGCACAGCGTAAACTGTTCTTTAACCTGCGTAAGTCAAAAACGCGCCTCGGCTGGTTTAATCAGGATGAAGTCGAACTGGTCGCCCGTGAGCTTGGCGTGACCAGCAAAGACGTGCGTGAGATGGAATCCCGTATGGCGGCGCAGGACATGACGTTCGATCCGACGCCGGAAGAGGATTCGCACGACGGCAAGGCGATGTCGCCGATGCTTTACCTACAGGATAAATCGTCTGACTTTGCCGATGGCATTGAAGAAGATAACTGGGAAACGCATGCGGCCGATAAGCTCACCTATGCGCTGGAAGGGCTGGACGAACGCAGCCAGCACATTATTCGCGCCCGCTGGTTGGATGATGACAACAAATCCACCTTGCAGGAACTGGCCGATCAATACGGTGTTTCCGCAGAGCGTGTGCGTCAGTTAGAAAAGAATGCGATGAAAAAACTGCGAGCGGCGATAGAAGCCTAATCGCTCTCATCGTCTCTTTCTGTAGCGACCGGGTAATGCCCGGTCGTTTTGTTTTTGTCTGGGGTCAGTCCGGCTTATCTGGGTTGATTTCGTCAAGAATCAGCGTCGTTTCTTTTCTGCGAATATAGCGCCAGCCGCCGGATACGGGGGAGAATCCGCAGGACACCATAAACCGTGCCAGCACGTCCTCTTTGATCGCGGCATGATTCGCTGTGGCCAACCACCACTCATTCACTTCAGGAAGCTGACGGCGCGCCTCATCAACCAAAAGTTGTCCTACTCCCCGGCGGCGCGTCACTTCACGTACCATCAGATCGCTCAGCTCTGCATAGTCCCCCGCAATTTCGACCAGCATTCCTCCGAGTAACCGATCGTTAAAACGCGCGGCAAAGAGTCGTCGAGTTGGTTTTAGTCCCGCTTCTAATAAATCAATGTTTTGATGCGGCCAGATTTTTGCCAGATCAATTTTGTCCTGAGGGCTGAATTGGGTGAGGCATTCAACGGTGAGTTTCATTTTTATCGGCACTCCATCATATGAGTGAAGAATAATGTAGTTGTTTTGTAGTGGATCAGTTGTGTAATTTGAGCGTTATGGTTAATAGGGCAAATGTTTTTCTCATTCTTCGTTTTTCGAGTAATCCATCAACAATTAATGCACAAAGTAGAATATCTGACTATATATAAATTGAATGCTGGTTTTTGCATCTGGTGTTTTGTGCTGTTTGCTCCGCTTGTTTCTGACAGTGTCAGTTGATTTGCAGCATAAAATTCCTGTTTAATAATATGAAAAATAAAGCCTTATTAGAAAAGATTACTAATAATAACCTAAGCCTTTCTTACTTATAAGAAAATATCAGGTTATGGCAGAAGGCGGTCAGGTTTTCGGCAATATCCATAATGACAGATGGGGTAAAAAGAATGAAATTCAGTAAAGGTAAAGTATTGCTGATGGGTTGTATGGCTGCGGCGTTGAGTCACGCGGTCAGCGCTGCCGATATTAAGGTTGCGGTTGTGGGTGCAATGTCTGGCCCAGTTGCACAGTATGGCGATATGGAATTCATTGGCGCGCGTCAGGCTATTGAAGACATTAATGCAAAAGGCGGCGTAAACGGTAACAAGCTGGTTGGCGTTGAATATGATGACGCGTGTGACCCTAAGCAGGCGGTTGCCGTTGCGAACAAAGTCATCAATGACGGTATCCGTTATGTGATTGGTCATTTGTGTTCCTCCTCCACGCAGCCTGCGTCTGATATTTATGAAGAAGAAGGCGTGATCATGATTACGCCTGCGGCAACCAACGCCGACTTGACCACGCGCGGCTACAAAATGGTGCTGCGCACGACGGGGCTGGATTCCGATCAGGGGCCAACCTCAGCAAAATACATTGTCGAAACCATCAAACCGCAGCGTATCGCCGTGGTTCATGACAAACAGCAATATGGTGAAGGCCTGGCCCGCTCTGTTCAGGATAGCCTGAAAAAAGCTGGTGCGAATGTTGTGCTGTTTGAAGGTGTGACGGCGGGTGATAAAGATTTCTCTACGCTGGTTGCACGTCTGAAGAAAGAGAACGTCGACTTCGTCTATTTCGGCGGCTACTACCCGGAAATGGGACAGATTCTGCGTCAGGCGCGTCAGGCTGGCATGACCACCAAATTCATGGGCCCAGAAGGCGTGGGTAACTCTTCGCTGTCCAACATCGCAGGCGATGCCTCCGAAGGTATGCTGGTGACGCTGCCGAAGCGTTACGATCAGGTTCCTGCTAACCAGCCGATTGTCGATGCGCTGAAAGCCAAGAAACTGGATCCAACCGGTCCGTTCGTCTGGACGACCTACGCTGCGCTGCAATCGCTGACCACTGCAATGGCACGTACCAATAGCGATGAACCGGAAAAACTGGCCGCAGATCTGAAAGCGAACTCTGTGGATACGGTAATGGGGCCATTAAGCTGGGATGCAAAAGGCGACCTGAAAGGGTTTGAATTTGGCGTATTTGAGTGGCACAAAGACGGTACTTCCAGCGCAGTGAAATAATCATCATGCCCGAGGCGGGGAACGGTTGAAGACACCGTTGTCTGCCTCTTCGGCGTGGAGAGCATTCTCCGCCCGCTGAGTGTGTACCAATAATAATCCCTCAATACCGAAGCCCCCGTTGCCGCAAGGCGCGGGGGCAGCATTTAAGGTTTAAGGTATGTCCGAGCAGTTCCTTTACTTTTTTCAGCAGATGTTCAACGGCCTGACGTTGGGCAGCACCTATGCGCTGATCGCCATTGGCTACACCATGGTTTATGGCATTATCGGCATGATTAACTTCGCACACGGCGAAGTGTATATGATCGGTAGCTACGTCTCCTTTATTGTGATTGCGGCCCTGATGATGATGGGCATCGATGCTGGCTGGCTCCTGATTGGTGTCGCCTTTATTGCCGCCGTGGTCATTTCCAGCGCCTACGGCTGGAGTATCGAACGGGTAGCCTACCGACCTGTTCGAACGTCAAAGCGCCTGATTGCGCTGATTTCTGCCATCGGGATGTCAATTTTCCTGCAAAACTACGTCAGCCTGAATCAGGGCTCGCGTGATGTTGCGCTGCCGAGTCTGGTGACCGGTCAGTGGGTGCTGGGCGAAAGCAATGGCTTTGCCGCGACGATTAGCACCATGCAATTGACTATCTGGATCGTGACGTTCCTCGCCATGCTGGCGCTGACGCTATTTATTCGCTACTCCCGTATGGGGCGCGCCTGTCGCGCCTGTGCTGAAGACCTGAAAATGGCTAGCCTGCTGGGTATCAGCACCGATCGCGTGATCTCCCTGACCTTCGTCATTGGCGCGCTCATGGCCGCTGTTGCTGGCGTGCTGCTGGGGCAATTTTACGGCGTCATCAACCCCTATATCGGCTTTATGGCCGGGATGAAAGCCTTTACGGCGGCGGTACTGGGTGGAATCGGCAGCATCCCTGGTGCGATGATCGGTGGGCTGATTCTGGGCGTAGCCGAAGCGCTCACGTCCGCTTACCTGAGCACGGAATACAAAGATGCGGTGTCGTTTGCGCTGCTGATTGTGGTGCTGCTGGTGATGCCAACCGGTATTTTGGGTCGTCCGGAGGTTGAGAAAGTATGAAACAGCTCAACCTGTTTAATGCGTTAGTTTCCGCGTTCATGCTGCTGGTGCTGGCCTCGTTCTTAATGGGCATGCAACTGGCGCTGGATGGCACCAAATTGGTGGTGCGCGGTGCTGATGAAGTCCGTTGGTATTGGATTGGCGCGGGCTGCATCGTGGTGTTTTTCTTCCAGTTGATTCGCCCGTTCTTCCAGCAAAGCATCAAGAAATTCTCTGCACCGTCGCTGGTGCTGCCGAGCTTTGATGGCAGTACGCCACGGCAGAAAATATTAGCCGCGGCATTGATTATCGCCGCTATCGCCTGGCCGTTTCTGGTGTCGCGCGGTACGGTGGATATCGCCACCCTCACGCTGATTTACGTGATGCTGGGTTTGGGCTTGAACGTTGTGGTTGGCCTTTCTGGCCTGCTGGTATTGGGTTACGGCGGGTTTTACGCCATTGGCGCGTATACCTATGCGCTGCTGAACCACTATTACGGATTGGGCTTCTGGGAAAGTTTGCCGCTGGCGGGCATGGTGGCGGCGCTTTCCGGCTTCCTGCTGGGGTTCCCGGTGCTGCGTTTGCGCGGTGATTATCTGGCGATTGTGACGCTCGGATTCGGCGAGATTGTCCGTATCCTGCTGCTGAACAACACTGAAATTACCGGTGGCCCGAACGGCATCAGCCAGATCCCTAAACCGACCTTCTTTGGTCTGGAATTCGGTCGCAGCGCGCGCGCGATGGCGGTTGGGATACGTTCCACAATTTCTTCGGTCTGCAATATGACCCGAGTGACCGTATTATCTTTCTGTATCTGGTCGCGCTGCTGCTGGTCGTGTTGACCCTGTTTGTGATTAATCGTCTGCTGCGGATGCCGTTAGGGCGTGCCTGGGAAGCGCTGCGCGATGATGAAATCGCCTGCCGCTCTCTGGGGCTAAGCCCAACGCGCATTAAGTTGACCGCTTTCACTATCAGCGCCGCGTTCGCGGGTTTTGCCGGTACGCTGTTTGCCGCGCGTCAGGGCTTCGTTAGCCCGGAATCGTTCACGTTCGCTGAATCTGCCTTTGTGTTAGCCATCGTCGTGCTGGGCGGAATGGGCTCGCAGTTTGCGGTCATTCTTGCGGCAATCTTGCTGGTCGTGTCCCGCGAGCTGATGCGCGATCTGAATGAATACAGCATGCTGCTGCTGGGTGCGTTGATGGTTCTGATGATGATTTGGCGTCCGCAAGGCCTGCTGCCGATGAAGCGTCCTGAGATGAAGTTGAAAGTCGCGAAGAAGGAAGAGCAAGCATGAGCACGCAGCCACTATTATCAGTCAGAGGTCTGATGATGCGTTTTGGCGGCCTGCTGGCGGTCAATAACGTTGAAATGGATATTCATGCGGGCGAAATTGTCTCGCTGATCGGCCCGAATGGGGCGGGGAAGACTACTGTCTTTAACTGCCTGACTGGTTTTTATCGCCCAAGCGGCGGCACCATCATGCTGCGCGATCGTCATCTGGAAGGGTTATCCGGACAGGCCATTGCCCGAATGGGCGTGGTGCGCACATTCCAGCACGTTCGTCTGTTCCGTGAAATGACGGTGGTGGAGAACCTGCTGGTGGCACAGCATCAGCACCTGAAAAGCGGCGTGTTTGCCGGGCTGTTGAAAACGCCGGGCTTTCGTCGTGCGGAAGCCGATGCGCAGGAGCGCGCCGCGGTGTGGCTGGAGCGTATCGGTCTGTTAGATTTAGCGAACCGTCAGGCGGGGAATCTGGCTTACGGCCAGCAGCGCCGTCTGGAAATCGCCCGCTGCATGGTGACGCGCCCTGAGCTGCTGATGCTGGATGAGCCTGCGGCCGGTCTGAACCCGAAAGAAACTGACGAGTTAAATCAGCTGATTGCGGAACTGCGCGATAGCCATCAGGTGTCCGTGTTGTTGATTGAACATGATATGAAGCTGGTCATGGGAATTTCCGACCGGATTTATGTCGTCAATCAGGGAACACCGCTGGCACAAGGCACCCCAGCTGAAATTCGTAACAACCCGGATGTCATCCGTGCATATCTGGGTGAAGGATAACGTTTATGCTGTCATTACATCAGGTTTCGGCCCACTACGGAAAAATTCAGGCGCTGCATCAGGTAAGCCTGCATATTAATCAGGGCGAGATTGTTACGCTGATCGGCGCGAACGGTGCCGGTAAAACCACGCTGTTGGGCACGCTGTGCGGTGACCCGCGCGCGACGGAAGGCACCATCACGTTTGACGGTAAGGACATCACAAACTGGCAGACCGCGCAGATTATGCGTGAAGCTATCGCGATTGTGCCGGAAGGGCGTCGCGTCTTTTCCCGCATGACGGTAGAAGAAAATCTGGCGATGGGTGGGTTCTTTGCCGAGCGCGATCAGTATCAGGAGCGCATTGCACGCGTCTACGATCTGTTCCCGCGTCTGTATGAGCGACGCGCCCAGCGTTCCGGCACGATGTCCGGCGGTGAGCAGCAGATGCTGGCGATTGGCCGTGCGCTGATGAGCCAGCCGCGTTTACTGCTGCTGGACGAACCGTCGCTGGGTCTGGCTCCGATTATCATCCTGCAAATTTTCGACACGATCCAGCAACTGCGTGAAGAGGGCATGACCATCTTCCTGGTGGAGCAAAACGCCAATCAGGCGCTGAAATTGGCAGACCGGGGTTATGTACTTGAAAACGGCCATGTCGTGTTGGAAGATACCGGTGCGGCATTGTTAGCTAATGAAGCGGTACGTTCGGCCTATCTGGGCGGATAATTAAAGTTTTGTTGAAAGGTTAAGAAGAGATGGCCATTGAAGGGTTGTTAGCGCACCGCATCGCTCAGTTAAAAAGTTCCGCCATCCGTGAACTGCTGAAACACAGCAAGATGGAAAATATTATCTCGCTGGCTGGCGGGATTCCGTCAGATGCATTATTTGATTTCGAAGGACTCAGCCAGGCCACGCAGTTAGCGATTACCGAACAGCCGAAAACGGCATTCCAGTATGGCTTAACTGAAGGCAGCGGCGTGCTGCGCGATCGCATTGCCGAGCTGTGTGCCGTACGCGGCGTCAAAACGCGCGGTGACGATATTGTCGTGACGGCCGGTTCGCAGCAGGCGCTGGACTTGATCATGCGAGCGATGGTCGATCCGGGCGACGTGTTCGTCGTTGAACGCCCGACTTACTTGGCGGCGCTGCAAACGCTGGAACTGGCGCAGGCGCAGGTGATGTCTGTGTCATCCGATGCCGACGGCATGGTCGTCGACGAGCTGGAAGAACTGCTGACGAAACAGCGTATCAAAGGCGTTTATATCGTTCCGAACTTCGGTAACCCGAGCGGCGTGACGTTGAGCTATGAACGTCGCCTGAAATTGATTCAGCTGGCAGAGCGCTACGGTTTTGTCATTATCGAAGACGATCCCTATGGTGAGCTGCGCTTCACCGAAGAGCGCAACCCGACGCTGTTCCAACTGGCGCAGGAGCAACTGGGTAGCACGGAATACGTGCTGTATACCTCTACGTTCTCGAAGGTGCTGGCACCGGGTTTACGTCTCGGTTGGGCGATTCTGCCGGATTGGCTGTTGCACAAAGTGGCGATTATCAAACAGGCCGCTGACCTGCACGCCAGCGCACTGTCGCAGACCGTCGCGGAGTGCTATCTGGGGCTGGGACGTCTGGATACGCAGATCGAGAAAATTCGCCATGCGTATAAGCACAAAGGCGAGCTGCTGGCACAGCTGGTCGAGAAGGAACTGGGTGATGTCATCACCTTCAACCAGCCTAAGGGTGGGATGTTCCTGTGGGCGAAGTTCCGTCAGGACGATTTCAACACGACGGAATGGCTGAAGAAGACGCTGGATCAGGGCGTGGTCTTCGTGCCGGGCGAGTTCTTCTTCCCAGACAATATCGATTACTCAACGCTGCGTCTGTCCTTTGCGACGGCAACGGATGAGCAAATGCATGAAGCGGTGGCTCGTCTGCGTCGGGCGTTGTAATCGCCGATAACAGATTACCCGTTAATGTGAAAAACCGCTGATATATCAGCGGTTTTTATTTTTTTAACGTCGCGTTAATCGGTCGTGGATTTAAAAGGTTTCCCAGTTTTGCTTATCGTTTCCCGCTCTGTGCTTTGGATTGGCGAGAGAGAAGCTGGCGCTGGTGGGTCTTTTCAACGGCGGCGCAATGTGCTGTGACGACCCGCCCTCAACGGTGAAGGTTTTCATCAGCTCGACCAGATGGGCCGCTTGATCGCTCAGACTATCGGCAGCGGAAGCGGATTGTTCAACGAGTGCGGCGTTCTGCTGTGTGACCTGATCAAGCTGGTTAACGGCATCATGAATCTGCGAGACGCCGGACTCTTGTTCCTGCGTAGTCACGCCAATTTCGTTAATTAGATCGGCAACATGGCGCGCCTGACGCACCAGTTCTTCGATTGTCGTTCCCGCATCGCTGACCAGTCTGGAGCCTACCTCGACTTTCTCGACGCTGTGGCCGATCAGCTCTTTAATCTCTTTGGCTGCCGTTGCAGAACGCTGTGCCAGCGAGCGAACTTCGCCTGCTACCACGGCAAAGCCACGACCTTGTTCACCTGCGCGTGCGGCTTCTACCGCGGCGTTAAGCGCCAGAATGTTGGTCTGGAAGGCAATGCCGTCAATGACGCTAATGATGTCGCCAATTTTGTGCGAGCTGTCGGTAATCTCTTTCATGGTGACAACAATATTGCCGACAGCTTCACCGCCTTTAGCCGCGGTGTTGCTGGCGGCCTGCGCCAGTTGAGCGGCATTGCGCACCGTATCGGCATTCTGACGCACCGTCTGGCTCATCTCTTCCATGGAGGCAGCGGTTTGTTGCAGGTTAGCCGCTTGTTCTTCTGTACGCTGGCTAAGATCGGTACTGCCCGCGGCGATCTGGCTGGCACCGGTGGCGATAGATTCGCTGCTCTCACGTACCTGTTCAACAATGCTACTCAGACTTTTGCGCATGCCATTCATGGCGGCCAGCACGCTACGGTCATCACCGGGACGTAGGTTGACGGCTACCGCCAGATTTCCCTGCGCAACCGTCTGAGCGATCTGTGCGGCGTAAGCCACTTCGCCACCCAACAAACCTTTGATAGTACGAGTAATCAGGACGGAAACCAGAATGCCAACGAGAACCGCAATCGCTGCATAGAAGATCAGGGTGTTACCATCTGAGCGTGCTTCCTGCATGGCGCTTGCCGTCATTTCCAGCGTCCGCTTTTTCTGTAATTCTGCCATGCTGTCTAGCGCGGCGAAAACGGGGGCCTGCGTAACCTGCATTTCATTGACCATCAGCTGCACGGCTTGTGCTCTCTCTTCGGCACTTTCCGACAGGCCGAGCTCAACAGCTTTATTTACGGCTTCCCGGTAAGCCGGCCGCGCCTGTGTCAGGCTCTCCAGCGAGTCGCGGGCTTCTGGTTCAGACAGGTGTTCATACAGCTTGGTCAGGGTTTCCGTATTGCGGGCAATTTGCTGATCGATCAGGCGCTTTTCTTCCTGAATACGGTCCCTGTCATCAGTCAGGCCAATGTTACGTACTGAACGTGCTACGGCATCAAAGCCGCTCTTGGCGTCTTGTATCAGGATGAGACCGGTCAGGTTTTTTTCTGACAGCGATTCAATATCTTCACCCAGATCAACCAGATGCATGCGCCCCAGAACGGCGACCATCAGACCGATGATGATGACAGAGGCGAACCCCGTACCCAACATCGTACCGAGTTTCATGTTTTTCAGCAGATTCAGCATATTCCTCAAATCCTTTTTTCTTTATTGGCAATACGTTGTTTGAAGTAGATCGGTCGATCTATTTCTATGGTGGTAGCGGAATTCAGATTGCTAGAGAGGTCCGCAGCGGGCAGAGATATTATTTAGTTAACTATTGTATAAGATTTTTTGTTTCAGCCAGTTAGAAAACACCGTGGTAAATGCGTGGTATTTGTTGGCATTAAAGGGAATAACACTGAAAGGCATCAATATACGGAAGAAGGATAGTGGGCTAATTTTTCAGTTTACTTTAACAGTTACCATGAGAAACCTATTTCGCTTTTCCCGCACCATTGTGATGCGGGAAAAGGCTTCATCCATAACGGTGATTAAAACGATTCCCAATCCTGAGAATTATTTTTTACGCTGGGTTTGGCCGCCAGCGTCAACGCCTGTGGCGCTCGAGGTGCGGCTTGTCGAACCGCTTGTGCCGGAGTGTTAGCCAGACGGAAAACACTCATCAGTTCGACCAGACGGCGCGCTTGCTCGCTCAGGCTATCGGCTGCTGTCGCCGATTCTTCAACGAGCGCCGCATTCTGCTGTGTCACCTCATCTAACTGATTTACAGCGTCATTAACCTGAGAAATGCCCTGCGACTGTTCTCGGGTCGTCACACCGATCTCACTGAGTAATTCTGCGACACGGCGCACTTGTTCAACGATTTCGCTCATCGTTGTACCTGCTTCGT
This sequence comes from Pectobacterium brasiliense, assembly GCF_016950255.1. Lineage (NCBI taxonomy): Bacteria > Pseudomonadati > Pseudomonadota > Gammaproteobacteria > Enterobacterales > Pectobacteriaceae > Pectobacterium > Pectobacterium brasiliense. Next base: position 3,228,795 of record NZ_JACGFN010000001.1, read on the forward strand.
TGACAAGCAGTGAGCCCGTTTCGACTTTCTCTACGCTTTCTTCGATCAGCTCTTTGATCTCTTTCGCCGCGGAAGCGGAACGCTGCGCCAGTGAACGGACTTCCCCCGCTACAACGGCAAAGCCTCGTCCCTGTTCTCCTGCTCGCGCGGCTTCTACCGCAGCATTGAGTGCCAGAATGTTGGTCTGGAAGGCAATGCCGTCGATAACGCCGATAATATCGCCGATTTTATGTGAGCTGGAAGTGATGTCTTGCATCGTGGTGACGACATTATTGACGACATCACCGCCTTTACTTGCTGTGACGCTTGCCGACTGTGCCAGCTCGGACGCCATATTTACCGTATCTGTGTTTTGTTTGATCGTGGTATTCATCTGTTCCATCGACGCGGCTGTCTGTTGTAGATTCGACGCTTGTTCTTCCGTGCGTTGGCTCAGATCGGTATTGCCGCTTGAGATTTGGGTAGCGCCGGTCGCGATGGATTCGCTGCTTTGTCGCACCTGATCGACAGTCTGGCTGAGGCTATCGCGCATGAGCGCCATCGCAGCCAGTACGCTGCGGTTATCTCCGGGAACCAAAACGATGTCTAACGCCAGATTACCTTGTGCGACCTGTTGTGCAATTTCAACGGCATAGGCGGGTTCACCGCCCAGCTGATTCTTGATGCGGCGTGTAATCATCCAGGCAATCAGCGCCCCCAAAAGTGCTGCCAATCCGGCAATAATCAACATCAGCGTGCCAGAATTGCTTGCCTGGCGATCCGATGTGTCTGCTGTTTCTACGGTTAAGTTTTTCTGAACGGCGATCATGTCGTCGAGTGCTTTAAATACTGCGCCCTGCGTGTCGCGCATTTCGGTAAATATCACTTTGCGCGCTTCTTCAGTTTGTCCCGAAAGACCCAAGGTAATGGCTTTATTCAGCGCTTCACGATAGGGAGGGCTGAGCGCCATCAAATTCTGAATGCGTTCACGCGCTTCGGGAGAAATGGCACGAGTGTGTAATGCTTCCAGCATTTTCAGGTTCTGCTGTAGCAATCCTTCGATGCGCTGGTGCTCTTGTTCCATCTCCTGACGGTTATCCATTAGCGCAATGTTGCGTACTGAACGCGAGACCGTATTGACGTTGTCTTTGACATCCTGCATTTGCAGCAGATTGGTGATACGAACTTGTGACAACAATTGGATGTTGCTGCCGAGCTCAGCCAACTGCATACGGCCAAATAGCGCCACAAGGCAGCCAATAATAATGACAAAGGTGAAACCCGTGCCGAGCATCGTTCCCAATTTCATATTTTTTAACATATTTATCGTATTCCTTGGTGGTGATCATGTTTACAGATAGCAATCTATTTTCTTTTTCTACGAAAGCGCGTTGTAAAAATGTTTTAAGGGTAGACCGAAAGAAGCAATCTTTGGGTTATATCTCTGACTTATTCTTCTGGCTGAGCATTTGGTGTGCGAATGCAGAGGATGATCTATCACTATAAGGAGATGAAAAAAAATACGAGGGCTTGGATAGAAGGATAAAATGCCTTTTAATCACCAAATTGATAGTTTTTATTTATTGTGTTGGTAAATTTTATTGAGAAATGCTATCAATTTGGTGATTTGTCGGCGGATTATTTTTATACACCCTAGGAGTAACCGCCAGCTCACAGGTGTGCTGGCGGTGTGATGCTTACATGACTAACCACAGTGCCCAGGTGAAGAGGAACCCGGCCAGCCCGAGGATCGTCGTCAGCACCGTCCAGGTGCGCAGGCCGTCGGCGACGGACAGCCCCAGATATTTGGTGACAATCCAGAAGCCGGAGTCATTGACGTGCGACAGGCCCAGCCCACCAAAGCAGGCAGAGAGCGTCACCAGCACCAGCTGCATCTGGTTCAGACCGCTGACAGCTTCACTCAGCAGGCCGCAGGTGGTGAGAATGGCGACGGTAGCCGAACCTTGCGAGGCACGCAGCGCCAGCGACAGAATAAATGCGGCAGGCACCAGCGGCAGGTGAATGCTGGTCAGCGTATCCGCCAGCGCTTTACCGATGCCCGATTCGACCAGTACTTTACCGAACACACCACCGGCACCGGTCACCATAATGACCATTGCGGCGGCAGGCATGGCATCGCCCATCACGCCGCTGGCTTTCTCCAGCGACCAACCGCGACGCAGGGCAATCAGCCAGAACGCTAATCCCAGTGCAATCAGCAGCGCTACGGCGGGAGACCCGACCAGGGACATCACGTTACGCACCGGGTGTCCGGCAGGCAGAATGGTGGCAGACACGGTGCCGAGCATAATGATGGCGATAGGAATCGCGATCAGCGCGGCAATCAGCCCAGCCGAAGGGGCGGATACGGGAGCCGTGTTCGGCGTCGAATCTTCCGGCTTTGCCATCTGTAATTGTTCTAACACTTCAACGGAAAGCGCGTACTTGCGGCGGTTCATGGCTTTGGCCGCCCAGTAGCTGATGATGCCGACAGGAATCGACACCAGCAGGCCGATGATGGTCAGCCAGCCGATATCTGCATTCAACAGACCTGCAGCGGCAACCGGGCCGGGGTGGGGCGGCAGCGCGACGTGCACGGTCAGCATCACACCCGCGACGGGCAAGCCGAATTTAATCGGGGAAACTTTAGCGACTTTCGCAAAGCCGTAAATAATCGGAGCAAGGATAATAAAGCCGACATCGAAAAAGACCGGAATACCCAGAATAAACGCGGCGATGGTTAATGCCGCCACCATTAATCCCGGTCCCATTAATTGAGCGAAGCGGTGTGCTAAGGATTCCGCGCCGCCGGACACTTCGATCATTCTACCCAGCATGGCGCCGAGGCCGATAATAATCGCCACCGAACCGAGAATACCGCCCATGCCGGAGGTAATCACCTTCATCACTTCAGCCGTAGGAATACCGGTTGCCAATGCAACGAGTAAACTGACAACCAGTAGGGCGACAAAGGGCTGAATTTTAAATTTAATGACCATCAGCAGCAGGAGTAATACCCCGGCGATAGCGATGCAGAGTAAGAGCGAGGTGGCCATGTTCTTATCCTCATTGACCCATTTTGCAATTCAGAGGCTGAAAAGGTAGTGGGTTATTGTTTTATTTGAATAAAGGGATGCCTCGACTCCTGTAATACATACAGGAGTCTGACCTATTCTTTTTTATTTATTCGCGTCTAACGACGATGTCTCTGGTGTTGACATTATTATCCTGGATAAGGGAATTAGTGTTTTTTCTCCAGCCAAGGTTTAGCCCATCCCAACCCGTCTTCCGTTTTACCGCGTGGGTTATATTCACAGCCAACCCAGCCGGAATAATTCACGCGATCCAATTCGGCAAAGATGAACGGATAATTAATTTCCCCTTCATCGGGTTCATGCCGTGCAGGAACCGAAGCAATTTGAATATGTCCGATACGGCCAGCCAAATCGTGAATAATTTGCGTCAGGTTGCCATCGACAATCTGCGCGTGGAAGAAATCCAGCTGGATATACACATTCGGTCGGTCGATCAGATTGGCTAATTCCAGCGCCTGATACTGACTGGCGAACAGGTAATTCGGTTTCACCTTCGCACTCAGCGCTTCAATCATGATATTGATGCCGTGTGGTGCAAATTTATCGGCGGCGTAGCGTAGGTTATCGATGAAGGTTTGCTGATAGGCAGCACGGTCTTCACCGGGCGGCACGACACCCCCCATCACCAGCACCGAAGGGCAGTTGAGCGCCAGCGCATATTCCAGGGCGTTATCGATGTCCCGGCGGGCATCTTCAATGCGGTCGGGCAGCGCAGAAACACCCCATTCACCTGCCGCAATATTGCCGGGCGCGGTATTGAACAACACCTGCTTCAGGCCATTTTCCCGTAGCTTTTCCGCCAGCAGCGGTGCCGGATATTCATAAGGAAACAGGTACTCAACCGAGGTGAAACCCGCATCGGCAGCGGCTTTAAAACGGTCGAGAAACGGTACATCGGTAAACAGCATAGAAAGATTGGCAGCAAACTTAGGCATGGTTAACTCCTCGGTTCAGCAAAAATGTCTCATCAAGAGAGCTCTGCAATATCGTCAGCGGTGAGGTAGCGAATTTTTCGATCGCCGAGAATAAAAATTAGCTTGGCGGTTTCTTCCAGCTCTTCCATGTTGTCCGCCGCCGCTCGCAGATCTTTACCAGTGACGACCGGGCCGTGGTTAGCCAATAAGAACGCCTTGTAGCGCGAAGCCAGCTTCGCCAGATCTTCACCGAGCCGGGCATCGCCGGGGCGGTAATAAGGAACGACAGGCACTTTACCGACGCGCATGACCACATAAGGTGTGAACGGCTTGATGGCATCCTGCGTATCCAACCCTTCCAGACACGAGAGCGCTGTCAGGTAAGTGCTGTGCAGGTGGACAATCGCCTTACAGTCGGGATCGTTACGGTAAATAGACAGGTGAAAGCTGACCTCTTTCGACGGCTTATCCCCGGAGATCCACTCGCCGCTCAGGCTGACTTTGGACAGCCGCTCGGCATCCAGTTCGCCAAGGCAGGAGCCGGTCGGCGTTGCCAGCAGCGTGCCGTCATCCAGTAACAGTGAGAGATTGCCCGCGGAGCCAGTGGCATAGCCGCGCTGGAAAAATGACGCGCCCAGCTTGACCATTTCCGCGCGGGCGCGTTGTTCGCTGTTTAGCGCAGCTTCTGTGCTGTGGTGTTTTTCACTCATGCGGCAAACTCCTTTTGGGCGCGTGCAAAGAAGTCTTCATCACCAAAATTGCCGGATTTCAACGCCAGCGAGAGCGGATGATTGGTGGAACGCACCCACGGCACGCCGGGAGAAATGGACGGCCCGATATGGAACGCGTGAATGCCCAGCGTTTGCACCACGATGCTGGAGGTTTCCCCGCCCGCGATGATGAAGCGCTGGAAGCCGTCCTGCTGAAGCTGGCGGGCGACGGCGGCAAACAGCTTCTCCACTGCCTGGCTGCTGGCTTCCGCCCCCCAGCGCTGCTGAATCTGCGCCAGTTCGTCGGGTGACGACGTGGCGTACAGCAGCGGAGCGAGTGCGTCCTCACGGTGTGCCTTCACCCAGTCGGTCAATTCCTGCACGTAGGCTTGCTGAGCGTCGTCGCTCTCTAGGCAGCGTGCGACGTCAATCGCGCGACCCGCCGCCTGTTTCAGGTAGTGAGCGACCTGCTTGTTGGTCATCACCGAACAGGAGCCGGATAGCACAACGCCTGCGCCGGATTGTGGCTTGCCCGCCTCGGTGGCGGAGCCTGTCTGTGCTGCGGGCTCTGCCCACTGACGTGCCAGGCCAATCGCCAGGCCGGAACCACCAGTGACCAGCTTCATATCGCGCAGCGCCTCGCCCTGCGTTAACAGGTGCTGTTCGTTCAACGTATCCAGCACCACATAGCGTATGCCTTGTTCTTTCAACTGCGTCAGCCGCTGCTTAACGGCCTCTGCACCCTGATCCATCACCGCATACGGCACCAGCCCGCATTGCCCCGCCGCCTGCTGTTCCATGACGCGCATCAGGTTGCTGTCCGTCATCGGCGTGACGGGATGGTGGCGCATCCCGGATTCAGACAGCAGCTGATCCATCACGAATAAATGACCCTGATAGACGGTTCTGCCGTTCACCGGCAGCGCCGGAGAAATGACGGTTTGCGTTTCGCCAAGCTGCTCTAACAGTGCATCGGTCACCGGACCGATGTTGCCTTTCGCGGTGCTGTCGAAGGTGGAGCAATATTTAAAGTAGAACTGCTGGCAGCCTTGCTGTTGCAGCCACGCCAGCGCCTTGAGTGAATCCGCCACGGCCTGTTCCGCCGGGCAGGAACGCGATTTTAGGCTTATCACCACGGCCTGCGTCTCGACCTTAAAATCGGACGGCGGTACGCCGTTGAGCTGCACGGTCGGCAGCCCGTTGTTCACCAGAAAGCTGGCGATATCTGTGGCACCGGTAAAATCGTCGGCAATCACACCTAGCTTGATCATGGTGCCTCCTTCTTTTCCGGCAGCGTAATGCCGTTAAAAATCTTGATGACTGCGCTGTCGTCTTCTTTACCGAATCCGGCGTTACTGGCTGCGGTAAACATGTTGAACGCGGTGGAAGCCAGCGGCAGCGGGAAATGGAGTGATTTGGCGGTGTCGGTAACCAGTCCCAGATCTTTCACGAAGATATCAACGGCGGATTTCGGCGTGTAGTCGCCGTCCACCACGTGGCGCATGCGGTTCTCAAACATCCAGGAATTCCCGGCGGCGTTGGTCACCACGTCGTACATGATATCCAGCGGAATATCGGCACGCGCGGCCAGCGCCATTGCTTCTGCGCCGGCGGCGATGTGTACGCCTGCCAGCAGCTGGTGGATAATTTTAACGGTCGCACCCAGCCCGATCTCTTCACCGATGCGGTAGACCTTGCCTGCGACGGCGTCGAGCACGGGTTTCAGTTTCTCAAAAGCCAGATCGGAGCCGGATGCCATCACCGTCATGTCGCCTGCGGCGGCTTTCACTGCACCGCCAGATACGGGTGCATCCAGCATGATGAGCTGATGCTCAGCCAGACGCTGTTCAATGTTTTTGGCATCCTGCGCGGAGATCGTGGAGGACACCATGACCACGGTGCCGGGCTTGAGTTTCGCTGCGACCTGCGGCTCACCGAACAGAATCCCGTTAACCTGCGCGGCGTTCACCACCAGCAGCACGACGGCATCCAGCTTGTCAGCGAAGGCATCAATGCGTGTCTCGGCCTGTGCTGCACCTGCCTGACGTAACCGCTCTAGTGCTTGCGGATTGATATCGACACCGTATGTCGTCAGGCCAGCGTTGATGCAGGACGCCGCAGCGCCAAAGCCCATGGAACCCAGACCGATAACGGCGACAGCATAATCAGAAGTCTTTTTCATCGTGGTTGCCTTGTTAAAATTAGTGATTTTTTGTTCTCTGGTGTTAAATATAAGGACTATCAGAACAAATTGTGGTGATTTTTATCACATAAATTAACATTGAAATTGTAATGATTCAGTGTAGTTGAACCACACCGGGAAGGTGATTCCCATTATTATCTTTATATATCAGATGATTATTTCTATTTTAGCATTGGGTGATGGGAAAGGTTGTTATGTCTGGCGTGGTTTATGACGTGAATTTATGATAATTATCGTCATCAAACGGGGTGTTTCTCACAATATTTATCAGCCCCCCTATTTATCAGACCAGCACAATCAAACAGGGAACGGACAGCGTGATTCCAGTAGAACGTCATCAACAGATTCTGGCGCTGATCGCCGAGCGCGGCGCGGTAAGCATTAACGAACTGACTGAACGGCTGGGCGTGTCGCACATGACGGTACGGCGCGATGTGCAAAAGCTGGAGCAGGATGGCCTCCTGCTGAGCGTTTCCGGCGGCGTGCGTTCGCCTGAACGGCTGGCTATTGAGCCGTCGCATCAGGATAAATCGGTAATGTTCAGCCAGCAGAAAGAGGCGATTGGTAAACTGGCGGCGCAGCATATCCCGTTCAATAGCTGCATTTATCTGGATGCGGGCACTACCACGCTATCGCTGGCGCGCGAACTGGCCGAGCGCGACGATCTGCTGATTGTCACCAACGATTTTGTGATTGCCGCTTTTCTGATTGAGTCCAGCCAGTGCCGCATGATCCACACGGGCGGCACGCTGTGCCGGGAAAATCGCTCCTGCATTGGCGAAGCGGTGGCACAGGCGCTGCGCAACCTATTTATCGACATCGCCTTTATTTCCGCCTCTTCCTGGAGCCTGCGCGGGTTGTCCACGCCGAATGAAGACAAAGTGGTCGTGAAACGCGCAGCGGTGGAAGCCAGCAGCAAATGCGTACTGCTATGCGACACGTCAAAATACGGTCGCATTGCCACCCATCTCGCCACGCCGCTCAGCGTATTCGACAGCATCATCACCGACGACGGCCTACCCGCCGCCGCCAAAGACGCGCTGGGCAAAATGGGGGTTGAGGTGCTGGTGGCGTGAGGGGGGGTTATGTCTGTTTGTCTAACTGGCAAAAATATCGAGACCTTTCTCGTTGATTATATTGAGAAGACGTAGCGCAGCCCCTGAGGGCTTCTTCTCATTTCGTTCCCATTTTGAGACGCTCTCAACGGACATATTGAGAGCGTAAGCTAAAGAAGATTGCGACATTTTATAACGGGAACGCATGTTCTGAATGTCTGCACCACTCATTGCTTGAGCTTGCTCAATGCGTTCACGGAATTCCCTTGCTGCAACCCGATTATTGATGCGTTCCATCGTGGTATCAGTGATACCCCCATGTTCATGCAGGCTTTTCGCCATTTCCTGTAGCTCTTTCATCTTTGCAGCCATCGCATTCCACCTCTCGTAGTTCTTTCACTTTGACCAATTGAGCTATTTGTTGAACGGTGAGTTGAAATAGGTCACCAGCAATGTCTTTATAAACAGCCAGCTCATCATCTTGAATTTCTTTAACGCCTTTCCTGACCTGATTTTTCTTCCATCCATCGGCAAAAAATAGATTAGAGCCCAGCTTGAAAAAGATGATTGTTCTGGCTCCTGCACTCTTTCCGGCATTCAATGCAATTCGTTTTTTAAGCACACCACCGCCAAGGTCACCCTCAAAACGGCCATTCATCACCTCACGAGCAATCTCACAAAGATAACTATCAGAAAGTATTTCGCTTTTTAGTTTTTTATCGAAGAGCTTAGTTGTGTATACCGCCACGGTTAATCCTTAAACATGACTAGTAATAATAACTATAGTCTAAATTACGGGTTTTCTGCAATGGTTGCAATCGTAGTGGCACGAAATAGTATGTTTAATCGGTGCTTTTATCTCTCCCTCTCTTTGCCATTTACCCGTCATTTTCCAGTTATTTTTTCTGTCATACACGCATGCCATGTTTGTTTTCGCCCAAAAAACGCCGTGATGTTCAGCCAGCAGAAAACGCGTACTACTGTGTGGCACCTCAAAATATGGCCGCATCGCCACCCATCTCGCCACGCCGCTCAGCGTCTTCGACAGCATCATCACCGACGACGGCCTGCCCGCCGCCGCCAAAGACGCGCTGGCCAAAATGGGGGGCGAGGTGCTGGTGGCGGGGCGAAAAGGATAGCTAAAGTGGGATGGTCTAACTATCGCCTTGAGTCCAATGTGGAAATAAACGTATTATCGCGATGTAGTTAATTAAATAAACTCATGAAAAACAAAGGAATGCAAATAATGAGCGTGCGTAGTGAAATTATTGATGGCCGACAAGCCTCTGGTGTGACATATGGCTTGATTTATACCGAGGTGCTAGGTTGGATTGATTTAGGTCATGCGAAAGGGGATGACATTAAGGATATTATTCAACAAATGTATGTCGGAGATAATACTGAAGACGGAATGCCATACTACGATGTTACCTATAAACAAGGCATGATTGGACTCAGAAGAAGTGTCACTATCAACCGGTTTATTAAGTGGCGGATAAAAAAAGAAGGTCTCTTCAAGAAAGACATCGCATTGCTCTTGCTATGATGCTCACCGTAGCGAAACGGTTTGAATCTATGCAGGCCTCTTTCCCATTCAATTTAGTTACAGATAGTGGATTTAGTGGGGAAGATCTTGTTTCAGATTTATTAGGTTTTTACCGAGTGGTTTCTACTCCTAACCCTTTTTATTTATTACGGCCAGTGAGTAAAGAAGAAGCATTAAAACGATGGGATTTCTATGGCTCTATCGGAAATTTTAAAAATATAGGATTCCGACCTATTTTATTTCCGGATCCTGAGCTCATGCCCTATGCTCAACCTCGGTTCGGGTTTCTCCCCTCTTTTATGCAAACAATACAACCTTATAACGACTTTAAGTCAGGAAATGTAGGTATTGCATCCTACGATGGCACTGAAATCACAACAAATTTCTTTAAATAACATGAAAAAAAAGATAACTATATTACTTGCTATATCGATCCTAATTGCCTTGCCACTTATCTATTACTGGCCCGCCATGGTTATTCTGACGGAGGGGAGTTCTCGTTATACGGAACAGGACATCCGACGATATGAAATGCTGACGGACGATATTATTAAAAATTGCCCGCGCATTTCTTCTATCTATGATTTTGGCTATGCAACCGTTGATGGTCCTGCGTTGGAAGTCAGCAATATTACGTTTCAAAACACCAATGACGCGACAAACATACGCGGTTATCTAGCGTCGCTTGGTTTTACGCAGAGCTACACAGACACGACGGGTGAGTATTGGAAGTCTACGGATTCAGATAAAACGATACATATAGGAATCATCAACGATCCGAAAACCGTTATCGTTGATGTCATTCGAAAATAGGCCTGAATAAAGCAGCAAGCGCATTTGAATGTATGGTGATGTTCCGGTGTGTAGCATTTTTGTACACATCATGTATAGTTGTATAGCGATTCACTACACGGGCATGATGATGAAACCTGAAACTAAAGAAGCGCCAATCAATATTCGGGCCAAAGCCTCCCAACGGGATTTGATCGATATGGCTGCAAACCTTGTGTCAAAATCGCGTACCGATTTTATGCTTGAAGCAGCCTGCCGCGAGGCGCAGGACATTTTGTTGGATCAACGTTTGTTTATTTTGGATAACGAACAGTTTGACGAATTTTTGGCCGAGTTGGATGCGCCTATCACCGAAGAGCGTCAGGCTCGCATTAACGATCTAATGAGCCGCAAATCGCCATGGGAATAACTGCGCCAGAGCCATTATCTTCCAGCCATAATCTTGCTGAATTTTGCAGCCAAGAACCGAGCTTGAATGAATGGCTAAAAAAGAAAGCGCTAAAAAATCATAGTGCAGGGATTTCTCGTGTATATGTGATTTGCGCTGAAGGCACACATCAGGTGATTGGATATTATTGTTTATCAACAGGTAGCGTTCAGAGAAATACAGCGCCTGGTGCATATAGACGTAATGCCCCCGAATCACTACCAGTCATTGTCCTTGGGCGGCTTGCCATTGATCAGGCGTATTCTGGTAAAGGTTTGGGTGTGGCTTTATTAAAAGACGCGATATTTCGGACTGAGAATATTGCTTTGCAAGTGGGTGTGAGGGCATTAGTCGTTCACGCGCTGGATGAGAACGTGCGCAATTTCTACCTTAAATTCGCTTTTGATCCCTCGCCAGTGCAGCCCCTAATGCTACTCTATCCAATTAAAATTTAGAGCTTTCCCTCCTTCCTCTGTCACTTTTTCGTCATCTTCCAGTTATTTTTCTGTCATGCGCTCATGTCATGTTTACCTTCGCATAAAAAACGCCGTGATGATGGCGCATTTAATTGATTGCAGGAGACAGGCATGTTCAACAACACAATTCGTAAAACACATGCTATTCGCACCGCCGCAGCGTGTGTGGCATTAGCGCTGATGAGCGCCAGTGCGCAGGCCGCGACAGAAATTCCTTTCTGGCACTCCATGGAAGGCGAATTAGGGAAAGAAGTGAATTCTCTGGCTGACCGTTTTAACAAAACACACAGCGATGTAAAAATTGTGCCGGTCTATAAAGGCAACTACGAACAGAACCTGGCTGCCGGGATTGCCGCCTACCGCGCCGGGAATGCGCCCGCTATTTTGCAGGTCTATGAAGTCGGTACGGCGACCATGATGGCAAGTAAAGCCATCAAACCTGTCTATGAAGTCTTCAAAGAGTCAGGCATTAATTTCGATGAGTCGGTGTTTGTGCCGACTGTCTCCGGTTATTACACCGATGCGAAGAGCGGCCACCTGCTGTCGCAGCCGTTTAACAGCTCCACACCGGTGCTGTACTACAACAAAGATGCCTTCAAGAAGGCCGGTTTAGATCCCGAACAGCCACCGAAAACCTGGCAGCAAATGGCTGAGTACACCGCCAAACTGCGTGCAGCCGGGATGAAGTGCGGCTACGCCAGCGGCTGGCAGGGCTGGATTCAGGTTGAAAACTTCAGCGCCTGGCACGGTCTGCCAGTTGCGAGCAAAAACAACGGCTTTGACGGTACCGATGCTGTGTTGGAATTCAACAAACCAACGCAGGTTAAGCATATTCAGCTGTTGCAGGACATGAACAAGAAGGGTGACTTCACCTATTTTGGGCGTAAGGATGAGCCGACCGAGAAATTCTATAACGGCGACTGCGCTATTACGACCGCCTCTTCCGGTTCGCTGGCGAACATTCGGGAACACGCCAAGTTCAACTACGGTGTTGGCATGATGCCATATGACGCCGATGCGAAAGGCGCACCGCAGAACGCCATTATCGGTGGTGCCAGCCTGTGGGTGATGGGCGGTAAAGATGCCGCGACCTACAAAGGCGTCGCTGAGTTTATGAAGTTCCTGGCCGAGCCGGAAAATGCCGCTGAATGGCACCAGAAAACCGGTTACCTGCCAATCACTACTGCGGCGTACGAACTGACGCAGAAGCAGGGCTTCTACGAGAAAAACCCAGGCGCGGATATCGCCACGCGTCAGATGCTGAACAAGCCACCGTTGCCGTTCACCAAAGGTCTGCGTTTGGGCAACATGCCGCAGATTCGTACCGTTGTGGATGAAGAATTAGAAAGCGTATGGACAAATAAGAAGACGCCACAACAGGCGTTGGATAGCGCAGTAGAACGCGGTAACGCGCTGCTGCGTCGCTTTGAACAATCGACGAAGTAATACGCTTCTGTTGAGCAATACCGGGCCGAAGGGAATCGGCCTGTTTCTTTTCTGTTTGCAATGAGTTACCGCATGACATCATCCCGCCCCGTTTTTCGCAGCAGCTGGTTGCCCTACGTGCTGGTGTTGCCCCAACTGCTGATTACCGTAATTTTCTTTATCTGGCCTGCCGGTCAGGCGCTGTGGTATTCGGTGCAGAACCTGGATCCATTTGGGTTATCCAGCGAATTTGTCGGCATGGAAAACTTCAGGCAGCTGTTCAATAACCCTTACTACCTTGATTCGTTTTACACCACGCTGATATTCAGCTTTCTGGTGGCAGGGTTTGGCATGCTGATTTCACTCTTTCTGGCCGCGCTGGTGGACTACGTGATACGTGCCAGCCGCCTGTACCAGACGTTGATCATCCTGCCGTATGCCGTGGCACCCGCCGTTGCTGCCGTGCTGTGGATGTTCTTGTTCAACCCCGGTCTGGGGCTGATCACCCACTTTCTCGGGCTGCTGGGCTATACGTGGAACCACGCACAGAACAGCGGTCAGGCGATGTTTTTAGTCGTACTGGCGTCGGTCTGGAAACAGATTAGCTATAACTTCCTATTCTTCCTTGCCGCGCTGCAATCGATCCCCCGTTCGCTGGTGGAAGCGGGCGCGATTGATGGTGCTGGCCCCGTGCGGCGCTTCTTCAATCTGGTGCTGCCGATGATTTCTCCGGTGAGCTTCTTCCTGCTGGTGGTCAATCTGGTGTACGCCTTTTTCGATACCTTCCCGATTATCGATGCCGCAACGGCCGGTGGGCCGGTGCAGTCGACGACCACGCTGATCTACAAGATTTATCGTGAGGGCTTCGCAGGGTTGGATCTGTCCAGTTCGGCAGCGCAGTCGGTGGTACTGATGATACTGGTTATCGGGCTGACCGTGATTCAGTTCCGTTTTGTTGAGCGGAAGGTGAATTACCAATGAAGATAAATCTACAAGGTCAATGCCAATGATTGAGAATCGTCGCGGGTTAGATATTTTCAGCCACGTCATGCTGATCGTCGGCATTCTCGCCGTACTGTTTCCGCTGTACGTGGGGTTTGTGGCCGCCACGCTGGATAATCAGGAAGTCTTTCAGGCTCCGATGACGCTCATCCCCGGTTCTCACCTATGGGAAAACCTGCGTTATATCTGGCTGCACGGTGCGGGCAACAACACCACGCCGTTCGGACTGATGCTGCTTAACAGCTTCGTGATGGCGCTGGCGATTACGATAGGCAAAATCACCGTATCGATCCTGTCCGCTTACGCCATCGTCTATTTCCGTTTTCCGCTGCGCAACCTGTTCTTCTGGATGATTTTTCTGACGCTGATGCTGCCGGTGGAAGTGCGTATTTTCCCGACGGTGGAAGTGATCGCGCGGCTGGACATGATGGACAGCTACACCGGTTTAACGTTGCCGCTGATGGCTTCGGCGACCGCGACCTTCCTGTTCCGCCAGTTCTTTATGACGCTGCCGGATGAGCTGATGGAAGCGGCGCGTATCGACGGTGCCAGCCCGATGCGTTTCTTCTTCGACATGGTGTTACCGCTGTCGAAGACCAATCTGGCGGCGCTGTTCGTGATCACGTTCATCTACGGCTGGAACCAGTACCTTTGGCCGCTGCTGATTGTCAGCGATGCCGATCTGGGCACCGCAGTCGCCGGGATTAAAAGCATGATTGCCTCCGGCGATGGAGCTACCCAGTGGAATCAGGTAATGGCGGCTATGTTGCTGACCATGCTGCCGCCGCTGCTGGTCGTGCTACTGATGCAGCGCTGGTTCGTTCGCGGTCTGGTCGACAGCGAAAAATAAATAGGTCATACCGTTGGTAAACCTCTTCATAGAATGAGAACGGTGATAATGGGATAGAAGAGTAAAGCGTTTGCGCCAGGGACAAAAACGTCAGGAACGTTTTTGAACGTCGCTTGCGACGGCCCTGAAAGGGGGAATCTCAGGGATGAGATTCATATCCGCGCAATCCGAGCGTACAGGGATGTATTTACAGCGTCTTTACGATCTACCCATTATCACCGCACCGCTCGTCAGGTTTAGCAGCGATTTATCGAGACGAATTTCGGAAACACTTATGGCATGTTTAAAACTTCAGGCCGTCACCAAGTCTTACGATGGCAAAACACAGATTATCCAACCCATCGATCTGGACGTCGCGGACGGCGAGTTCGTCGTGATGGTCGGGCCGTCAGGCTGTGGTAAATCGACGCTCCTGCGCATGGTGGCAGGTCTCGAACGCACCACCAGCGGCGATATCTATATTGATAACCAGCGGGTCACCGATCTGGAACCAAAAGATCGCGGTATTGCGATGGTGTTCCAGAACTATGCGCTTTATCCCCATATGAACGTGTTCGACAATATGGCTTACGGCCTGAAAATTCGTGGCTTTGGCAAGGCGCAGATCCGCGAACGCGTGGAAGATGCGGCGCGAATTCTGGAACTGATGCCGCTGCTGCAACGCAAACCGCGTGAGCTATCTGGCGGCCAGCGTCAGCGCGTGGCGATGGGGCGGGCGATTGTGCGTGAGCCGGCGGTATTCCTGTTCGACGAACCGTTGTCGAATCTGGATGCCAAACTGCGCGTACAGATGCGGCTCGAATTACAACAACTGCACCAGCGCCTGAAAACCACCAGCCTGTACGTCACGCACGATCAGGTTGAAGCGATGACGCTGGCACAGCGCGTTATCGTCATGAACAAAGGGATCGCCGAACAGATCGGTGCGCCGGCTGAGATTTATCGCCGCCCGGCATCATTGTTTGTGGCCAGCTTTATTGGTTCACCGGCCATGAACCTGTGGTCAGGTCGCATTAGCGATGACGGCTGCCGCTTTGAAATCGATGGCGACATCGCTCTGGCGCTGCCTGAACCGAAGCCGCAGTGGCGCGGTAAAGCATTGACGCTGGGGGTGCGACCAGAGCATATTCAGCTGGCGACGAGTGAAACCGGCGGTATCCCGTTGCAGATTTCAACACTCGAACTGCTGGGCGCGGACAATTTAGCGCACGGCAAGTGGGGCGGGCAGAACGTAATTGCGCGTCTCTCTTATGAGCACTGTCCTGCGATTGGCTCGACGCTCTGGCTACACTTACCGACGTCATCATGGCACCTGTTTGATTCGCAAAGCGGATTACGGATGGAATAATGGAAACAATCTGGCCTTACCCGAGCATTGTCGCCCACCGCGGTGGCGGTTCACTGGCACCGGAAAACACGCTGGCGGCGATTGATGTTGGTGCCAGCCTCGGTCACAAGATGATCGAATTTGACGCAAAGCTGTCGCAGGACGGCCAGATTTTCCTTTTACACGACGACACGCTTGAGCGCACCAGCAACGGCTGGGGCATTGCAGGAGAATTGCCGTGGGACAAGCTGGTCGGGCTGGATGTCGGCGGCTGGTACGGTCATAAATTTGTCGGTGAACGCCTGCCGCTGCTATCAGAAGTGGCAAAACGCTGCGTGCAGTACGGCATGGCGGCCAACATCGAAATTAAACCCACCACTGGATATGAAACAGAAACCGGGCGGGTAATTGGGCTAGCGGCGCGCCAGCTGTGGGTCGATCATCCGGTTGCACCGCTGCTGTCATCGTTCTCCATCGAAGCCCTGGAAGCGGCGCAGCAGGCGGTGCCAGAACTGCCACGCGGGCTACTGCTGGATGAGTGGGAAGAGGACTGGCTGGCATTAACACAGCGTCTGGATTGTGTGTCCATCCACCTGAATCACAAACTGCTGACGGCAGAACGCGTTGCGGTGCTGAAAGCTGCAGGTTTGCGCATTCTGGTTTATACCGTCAACCAACCTGATCGCGCGCAAACTTTGCTGGATTGGGGCGTTGACTGTATCTGTACTGACCGGATAGATTTAATCGGGGCTAACTTCGCGACCGGCTGAGGTCGGCCTCCTTCCCGTAATAGCGTGCTGCGGCGGTATTGATATCGTCGCAATAAAGATAATGCGGCGATCCCCTTTCTGACTCGGTGCCGGTAATAAGGAAGTGGCGTCATGCCCGCATTTATTGTTTCGCTTTGGCACCAGATTTTTCTGTCGTTACCCCTCTTTGTTCTTATCGCACTCGGCTATAGCCTGATTCGCTATGGTAAATGGCCAACCACCGTGACCGACGGCATGACGCGCTTTGTCTTCTCCGTCGCCATGCCCGCCATGCTGTTCCGCCTGATGTCGGATTTTTCCAAACGTCCGGTGGTAGATGCCCGGCTGCTGATCGCCTTTTTCGGCGGCTGCCTGCTGGTGTTTGTCTTAGGCCGCATCGTGGCACGCAAGGTCTTTCATCTTGATGGCGTCTCTGGTTCGCTGTTTGCGCTGAGCGGTATCTTCTCCAACAACGTGATGCTGGGGCTGCCGATTGCCACGCTGATGCTGGGCGAAGAGGCGATTCCGTCTGTCGCGCTGGTCGTCGTGTTCAACGGGCTTATTTTGTGGACGCTGGTGACGGTGTCGGTGGAATGGGCACGTAACGGTGCGCTGTCGCTACAGGGTTTTACCAAAACCGCTCTGGGCGTGCTGAAGAACCCGCTGATTATCGGCATTCTGTCCGGGACCTTATTCAGTCTGACGGGTCTGCCGCTGCCGTCGTATGTCGATCAGCCGCTTGCCATGCTGGGACAGATTGCCGCGCCGCTGTCGCTGGTGGCGCTGGGAATGGGGCTGGCGGAATACCGTGTGCGTGATGGTTGGCAGATCAGCACGGCGATTTGTGTGATCAAACTGCTGGTACAGCCGCTGGTGATCTGGGGGATTGCTATCGCGCTCGGCCTGCCGGAAATGGAAACGCGTGCGGTCGTGCTGCTGGGATCGATGGCCGTGGGCGTCAACGTCTATCTGATGTCGCGCCAGTTCGATGTTCTGGGCGGCCCGGTAGCATCAAGCCTGTTGCTATCAACGGCGATGGCGGCATTAACCACGCCGTTGATTTTGACGCTGATGGGTGTGCGGCTATAAGGCCGCAGTAGCCTCAGGGGTTCTGTTTAATCGGC
This sequence comes from Pectobacterium brasiliense, assembly GCF_016950255.1. Lineage (NCBI taxonomy): Bacteria > Pseudomonadati > Pseudomonadota > Gammaproteobacteria > Enterobacterales > Pectobacteriaceae > Pectobacterium > Pectobacterium brasiliense. The sequence goes on from NZ_JACGFN010000001.1 coordinate 3,246,469, forward strand.
GGCGGTGGTGTGGTTCTCTGCGAGCGCTCTAAATCTTTCTGTAGCTGCTGCTGGCGCTGTTGCTGCAACTGCTGATTGCGCTGCTGGAGCTGCTGATTTAACTGCTGTTGCTGCAATTTCTGGCTCTGCTGCATATTCTGCTGCAACTGTTTCTGGCTGTTGATGCCGTTCTCAAACTGCTGCTGAGGTGTGGGCGCTTGCGGCGTGTTAGCGCTTGCCAGAAGCGGCAGGCCGAGCAGGGTGGCACAGGCCAATAATGTCTTAGGATGTTTCATTAAACCTCCACACAAGCCTTCGGCCTGTCGATAAGCCATTTGCGAAACGAAAACGGCAATAATGGGATAGAAGAGTAAAGCGTTTGCGCCATGGATGGCGCAATCCGAGCGTACAGGGATGTATTTACAGCGTCTTTACGATCTATCCATTATCGCCGCTCGAATGCCTTTATCTGTAAGATCAAGTGTAATCGCTGTGGATGAAAACGTCGTGCAGAGTAATCCGCAATCCTGTACGCGCAGGTTTTGGGCACGTGATGTGAATGCGCTATACTGCGGCGGAATTTTTCTTCGTGGTTGACGCTATCTTATGTTCCATATCGCGCTCTATGAGCCTCAAATTGCACCGAACACCGGCAATATTATCCGACTGGCGGCCAACAACGGCTGTACGCTTCATTTGATTGAACCGCTGGGGTTTGATTTTGAAGAGAAAAAGCTGCGCCGCGCGGGGTTGGATTATCACGATCTGGCGAACGTCAGCCGTCATAAAAACTATCAGGATTTTCTGGCTGCGGTTCCCGGTAAACGCATCTTCGCGTGTACCACCAAAGGCAGCCGCCCTTACGATCAGCCGACCTATCAGCCAGATGATGTACTGCTGTTTGGATCGGAAACGTCCGGCCTGCCAGACGAGATTCGCAACGGCTTTGAGTCGGACTTCCGTATCCGTATCCCCATGCAGTCCAATAACCGTAGCCTGAATCTGTCGAATGCGGTGGCGATCATCAGCTATGAAGCCTGGCGGCAAAATGGTTTCGGCGGTGGTTGTTAGGGGAAAAGGAGGCGGAGCCGTCGTCCCTGCGCCTGGCGGAGAAACGACGGCGAGAAGCGGCGTCAGGCGCGTTTAGCCCGGCGAATCTTGCGCTCTTCCAGCACCGCGACGATAGCCATCAGGCAGATACAGGCGATCGCGGCGGTATCCAAAGCGGCAAAGGTGCCTGCCCAGCCGGTTAAACCAAAGATAGGCGTACCATCCGCAATCATCCCCAGCCCCAGTTTAGCGAAGCTATCGCCAATCAGGTAAGCGAAGGTGCCTTTAATGCCGTCTGCGGCACCGATGGCCTTTTTCGGCACAAATCCAACGGCGGCGACGCCGATCAGCAACTGCGGGCCAAACACCAGAAAGCCGAGTCCAAACAGGGACGCCAGATAAACATACTGGTTGCTGGCATGTTGATAAACACCGAGCATGGCGATAATCAGCGAGAGCGCGATACAGGCCACAAGCGCACGGCGTCCGTTAGCGAGGTCGGAAAGGTAGCCCCATAAGAGTGTGCCTACCAGCGCCCCGGCTTCAAAGAGCGTGAAGCCTTGAATCGCGACTTCTTTCGACAGTTTCAATTCCTGAAAGGCGTAGACGGTTGACCACTGATCGATACCGATACGCACGACATAAAGGAAAATATTGGAGAAACACAGCAGCCAGATCACTTTGTTTTTCAATACGTATTCAACAAAAATCTGCCACTTGGTCATGTCATTTTCTTCGGTTTCCTTGTCCTCTTCACTGATCGTTTCGCCGAACAACTCTTCCGCTTTACCCAGACCATACGCTTCCGGCGAGTCGCTGCCGTAGCGCATCCCGATAAAACCAACGATCAGCGCAATGATGGAAGGGAACACGAACATACCGATAACGTGCCCATCGAACAGGTAGTTTGCGCCGAACAACGCCACACCCGCTGCGCCTGCGCCGCCGAGGTTATGCGAAATATTCCACAGTCCCAGATAGGTGCCGCGCTTACGGCGTGGCGTCCATTTGGTGATGGTGGAATAGCTACAGGAGCCGCCGGTACTTTGGAAGAAACCGCTCAGCGCATAGAAAGCGATCATCAAAAACAGGCTGACTGAACCCGTGCCCATGCTGGCGCTGAAGCCTAGCATACAGATGGCGGACAGAATCAGCATAAACGGCAGAAATTGCTTGGTGTTTTTACCATCCGCGTAATAGGAAACCAGCGTTTTCCCCACGCCGTAAGTGATGGAGAAGCCCAGACCGATCATGCCCAATTGGGTCATACTCAGGCCATAGGTTGAGATCATGTCATTCTGCGCAATGTTGAAGTTTTTGCGGATCAGATACATTGTCAGGTAGCCGATAAAGACGACCAGATAGGATTGGATAAAAGGTTTGAACCACATTTTACGCCGTACATCGAGCGGTAAATCGAGTACTGGCTTGCGAACCTGATTAAGAAAACCAAGCATGATGATGTCCTGTAGGAGTAATGGTCAATTCGGACATTTTAAGAAACAGGCTCACCTTATAGCCTGAGACCGGCGTCAGGCCGGAGTAAGAAATTTTCTCGGTTTTGCGAATATTCGCTTAAAAAAGTGACTCAGATCACTCTCCAGCCGCGGGCGTAGCCTCTCTGCGAGGAGCCTGCGCCTTCAGAAAAGGCAGCAGCAGCAGTGCCGACACGCCAGCGGCGACGGCGATAACCGCAAAAAAGCCTGTCCAGTGCCAGCTTTCCATCACACGGGCAAGCGGGTAACCGGAAAGCGACGCGCCCAGATAGGCGAACAGCCCAACAAAGCCCGTCGCGGCGCCTGCCGCGTCCTTATGTGAGCACTCGGCGGCGGCCATACCGATTAACATCTGCGGACCGAAAACGAAAAAGCCGATGGTGAAAAAGCAGGCGGCCTGCATCACGTAATTAAAGAACGGCATCAGCCACAGCGCACCGACGGCGAGCAAGATCCCCACGGTGAAAATCAGCGTCATCGGGCCGCGGTTGCCGTTGAAGAGTTTGTCCGATCCCCATCCGGCCACCAATGCGCCGATGAATCCCCCGACTTCAAACATCGTCACCGCTGAATTGGCCGTAACCAGATTGACGCCAAGCGTTTCCGACATATACAGATTGCCCCAATCATTGATAGCCGCACGCACGATGTAGACCATGACGTAACACAGCGCCAGCAGCCAGATATAAGGATTGGTGAGCACGTATTTGAACAGAATTTGGCGCTGAGTTAAGCCCGCGCCTTCCTGCTGCTGTGAGATGTCCAGCGCATCCTGGCGCCATTCGCCAACGCTCGGCAGCCCTAGCGTTGTGGGACGATCACGCAATCGCCAGCACAGTATGAGCCCGGCGAGAATCGCCAACCCCCCGGCGATCATCATGCCCGCTCGCCAGCCGTAATGCAGCGCCGCTGCGCCGATAACAATCGGGATCAGCGCGCCGCCGACATTGTGCGCCGTATTCCACAGCGCCCACCAGCCGCCGCGCTCGGTGCGGGAGTACCAACTGGTGAGCAGCTTGGCGCACACTGGCGATCCCCATCCCTGAAAGAATGCATTCGCCGCCCACAGCAGGGCAAAGGCCCACAGTGATGATGAAAAACCAAACAGGATATTAATGACGCCAGTGGCGATGAGCCCTACGCCCATGAAATAACGTGCGTTGGCGCGATCGCTGACGATACCGGAAAAGAATTTCGACAGCCCATAGGTGATATAAAACAGCGTGGCCAGCATCCCGATATCGGTACGTTGAAGGATACCGCTGGCGAGAATTTCCGGCACGGCCGAGTTGAAACTCTTACGGGTGAAGTAAAACAGCGCGTAGCCCAGATACAGCGAGATCAGAATATGTCGGCGCCAGTAGCGATAGGTCTCATCAATGACCTGCGGATCCGTTAACGCGGGAGGAGACGCGGGAAATTTCATAAAATTCAACATGGCGATCCCTTACTGCGCCGCCTGAGGCAACGGTAGATTAACGGTAACGCGGGTGCCGTGCATACAAGAGATGGCAAGCGTGCCACCGAGCGCCGCGACGCGCTCTTGCATGCCGATAAGGCCGAAGCCCTTAGAGACTTCTTGCGTTGGCAGCCCTCGTCCATCATCTTCAATGATGAGCGTCACCCGGTCGTGCTGATAACCGACATAGAGCGTGACCGCGCTGGCGTTGGCGTGTTTGACGATGTTGTTCAGCCCCTCCTGACACACGCGGAATAGCGTAATTCGGTGCCCTTCACTCAGCCTCGCCTCATTGATGTGCCAGGAAAGGTGGCTCACGATGCCGTTGGTTTCTAATTCCATTTCACGCATGAGCGATCGCACCGCCTGCTCCAGAGAAAGCTCGTCGAGCTGGCGCGGGCGTAGACGGCGTAGCAGCCGGTGGACGACGTCGTAGACGCCCAACGACAGTTGTTCAATCAGCGCCACGCTTTGCCGCACACCGCTATTTTCCGCAGTCTGGCGCTGTATAATGCTGGCCTGCATACGAATGGCGGTAATGGTCTGTCCGATGTCGTCATGCAGCTCACGGGCGATATCCCGCCGCACGTTTTCTTCCGTCTCCAGCAGCTTTTCTGCCAGTTGGCGATTGCGGGCTAACTGTACCGATAGCGACTGATTAAGTTCCCTGAGACGCTGAATACCGGCCCCCAGCAGCAACCCGGTCAGGCTTTGCGCCAGCAGTGAAAGCAGTAGGTCAACGGGGTGATCGTGCCAGGTTTGACTGGCGATCAGCGCAATGGCGTTCATCAGCATGGCAATCAGCGCGCCCTGCCAGCCATAGTGCCAGGCTAAAGCGATGAGGGGCAATGCCAGGCAAAAAGGCGTGAAACGGGAGAGTGCCTGCGGCAGACCGAGCTGTAACCACAGGCTGACGGAAAACAGCAGCAAATACCAGAACAGATGGCGCGCACGCCAGTTTACGGGCTGAGACAGTAGGGCAGGGCCAAGTGGAAGCCACGTCGCGTTGGCAAGATAATGCCAGATCAGAATACAGGTGGGGGCCAGCGTCAGTCCGCCAGTCAAGGTAACCAGCAACGCCGTGAGCGACTGCTCGCCTTCGCTCAGCCACGGTACGGCCTGAAGTAACCCCGCAGACACCAGCGCGGCGCCTTGCAGCAACAGCGTGTGCCATTCGTCTTTTCGGCGGCAGCGGCGCACCAGCACGACAGGTAAGAGAGACAGAATACCGCCGGCCATCAGCCACGGAAGGTTAACGTTAACGACAGATGACAAGCCCGCCAGCAAGAGCCACTCCGAACCCAGCACGATGAACCAATAGCGCTGAGGACATTGCAACATCAGCCCTAGCCGCAAGCCGAAAGGAAACAGCAACGCCGCCATATCAGGCCGTTCGATGATATGCAGGCTAATGCTCCACAGGCAAAACCAGGAAGCGGAGAAAATGAAAAAGCAGGCGATAACGGCGATTAAGTGAGTGAGTATTGGACGCATTACCAACCATCAAACATACGGCGGGCCAGTTCGACATCGTTACCGACCCCCAGTTTTTCCATCAAATTTGCACGGTGGACGTGGACGGTTTTGGGCGATAGCCCCAATTCTGCGGCAATTTCTTTCACCGCGATGCCTTGCGCCAGCTTTGTGGCAACCTGACGCTCGCGCCGCGTCAGCGGATCTTGTTTACCTGACGCCAGTTTCATCGCAATTTCCGGCGTCAGATAACAACCACCGCGTACCACGGTATGTACGGCGGCAATCAGCTCGTCCGGGCTACAGCGTTTGGAGAGGAAACCGCGAGCCCCTGCCGTGAGAGACTGCTCGATCAGTTCCGGGCTGTCATGCACCGACAGCATGATCACCGCCATCCCTTTGGGCAGCTTTCCCAGTAGCTCTAGCCCTGACATCTCCGGCATGGAAATATCGCAAATACAGACCTGCACGCCACGACCCGGTAAGCCCGCCAGCGCCTCGTGCGCGGAGCTGAATTCGGCGACAACCTGAATATCCGGCTCTAAACCCAGTAGTTGGGCAAAACCAGAGCGGACGATCAGGTGATCGTCAATGAGTGCGATGGTAATCATGGGGGTTCCGGTCGGTCAAAATACGTTCACGGTCATGTTAATCGTGTGCGGAGACAAGTCAAGGTTTGTACGGGGAGGCGGCATGATACGGCGGATTCACCAGGAACACCACTTCCCCGCGATAATACGGTGAAGTGGCAAGGCGCTGCTGCCACTGCGGTTCCCACTTGCCGTGTTGTACCAGCCCCACCCGGAAAGGCAGAGTCAGCTTCATCAGCGCGGGCAGGTACTCGGCGTAATTGGTAATGGTGCTGCGACCCTGATAAGTCTGTACCACCACTTCATCCAGCTTGCCCTGTAAGCGGTTTAACGCCGACACATCACCGGTTTTCGACCAGTCGAGCAGCCCCGTAATACTGAGCTGACAATCTTCGGGTAAACGCGCGCGCAGCTGCGTCAGAAAAGCGACATAGCCTGCTAACTGATAGCTTTTCGCGTCAAAATCGATTTGAATCCCAACCACTTGATTGCCCTGACGCCGCCACTTTTCCCGTAACTTTAGTATCCGGTTCAGGTGGCGATCGGAAAGCTCCAGCGTGGTCATGCGGAAAGCCAGCCAGACGCGGTTAACGCGCAGCTGGCTGGGTGGAATCCCTTGACGCAGGAACACGACTTTACCCTGACGGCGCGCCACTTCGCCCTGATGCAGGTATAGCGTCTGCGCCTGATGCAGAATCGGCTGGGGCCGCACCGCCGCCCATAGCCAGAAGTCCTGATAGCGTGTCGCGTCGACGATGGCGGGCACCGCGTTGATGGCTGAAGGTGCAACGTTAACGGAAACGGCCTGCGTACAGAACGAGAGCAGGCCAGCCAACATGATTAACGGCGTTACCAGTAATAATCGAGCTTGTCTGCCCACACGCTGCCTTTGTACTTGGTTTTCAGCTGGGTAAACCAGGCTTTACGGGTTGCCTTGCTGATGTCCTGTGGGCCGCAGTCGTTATAGCCACTCGGTGCATAGCAGTAGACCGCGCGATACAGGGCATAGGTTTTGTCTTCCGGTGGCGCTTTCGGATCGGCAATCACCCGCATATAACCATCCAGACGATTATATTCGGTGCCGACGAACTGCGTTGGCGCGTTGGTGAGTCCGCTCAACATGCTGCCTTCACCCCAGTCGAAGCCCACGCTGTTATTGGTGCGCAGGAAAAATTCGCCGAGGCAGTTAATCGAGCGGGCGTCATTAGGGCGTTGGTTCAGCGTCGTGACCACGTCATTCAGCGCCGGACATTGGTAGTCTTCTTCGGTGTCGCTGCCGTCCCAGTCAAATGCCGTCAAATCTTCCTGATTCCAGCTTTGATTTTCGCTGCTGACCAGTGGCGCGATATCTTTTCTCAACTGAACATCTTTGAGATAGCTGGCGTAATCACCGTGGGTCAGCGACTTGGTTAACAGCGTATGCAGCGCAATAGCCCGCTCTTCATGGGTTTGCTGTGGGCCCGTTTGCTGACGCAGCAGGTTGGCGTTGGCGCTAACTTTCAGCACGGCGGAACGGAAACGCAGGTTTTTCACCGGGCTGTCGGCGGTAAAGACCCGCTCTGGATGACCTGCCTTGACCAGCGTTTCTGCCAGCGCCAGTTGCAGGAACTGATTTTGTGTGTACCCCATATTGCGCGTTAACAGCTGACGCCAGTGCGCTTCCGCCTCATCCCAGCGCTCCAGACGCACCAGCGCCCGACCGCGTAAGACTTGCAGGCTGAAACGTACGGTATCGGTCAGATCGTTCGCCTGTGTCGCGGGAACGCTGTTAACCACGGCGGCGTAATCTTTTTGACCATAAAACAGCTGCGCGGCCTGAAGGTAGCTAAACGCCTCCTGCATGTTGTCTTTCTCAAACAGCGGCTTCTGCGCGGCCAGCTCGTCAGCGGATAAAGCTGGTAATGCCAGCCAGCCTTCATCTGAACGCAAGCGCTTGAGATCTTGCACCATCGTCAACGGCGGGCTGCCCGGTGCGCTGGTGAACTGCCGATTTTCCAGCAGCTTGTTGTCGATCTCGTCGCTCAATTCAAGGAGTGCTTCGACGTCAGTGGTGTTGTCCAGCTCGTGTTGGTATGTTGTCGCTAAGGCATTCACATCGTCCATAATCCAGTAAGCGCGGCGATACAGCCCGCCAGCGGACTCGATGTAGTGCCCGTCTGGATACTGTTTCAGATAGTCGCCAATCTGCTGAACGGCCAGCTGTGCAGCCGCTTTATCGGCTTTACTGGCATCAAACATGTTGTATTCATCAAGCGCGTGTTCCATCGCTTTATTGATCGCTACGCGAATCAACATATAGCGCGAGGTTTCCGCGACCCACGGCTGTGGTGAAGACGTTAACGCCTGAAAGTCGCTTTCTGCTTCATCAAAGTGACCCTGATAGAACGCCAGCGCCGCGAACAGATATTGCATGAGAGCGCCGGCATGTCCTTCGTCCGGTAGGCTTATAAGACCCTCGTTCAGCGCTTCTTTGGTATACAGCGGGTTGAGGAGATTTACCCGCTGGTGTGCCAGCACCGTGCGCTGTTCTTCGGTGAGCTGTTTGTCTGCCAACAGGACGTCAAAAAACGCTTCCAGCGTGGAAAGCTCATTGGAAATATGGCGTCCTTCGTTATCGTCAGGCGAAAACGTGGAGATCGTGCCCTGAATGGCTAAAGGGAGCTTAAGCTGCTTCGCTTTATTTAGCGCTGAAAGGTAGGGCGCATCTGCCGTGACATCCTCTTCTGAATCAGAAGTCGGAGCCCCTTCCGTGGCAGCAATCCCCATGACCCGGTAGGCCGTAAAAGGGTCGATACGTGAACGTGTTTGATCGGGTAAAGGATGGGGTAACGGAAGCGACATGCTGTGGAGACGGCTTTGCAGCAGCATCAGGTTAGCACGTGTGTCGTTTCCCGGCTGCAAATAGGGCAGGGCGGACATGCCACATTCCGAGTCGGAAAAGCCGCACACTCCATCGCTGGAACTGAATGCCTGACTGCTCATTAACGCGGTCAGTACGCCAGCCAGCAGCGTTACTCCTTTCATGGTTTGTATCCTTCATTCAACACGGGTCTTGCCTGTTTTCGGCATGAGTGGCGATCACTCTACGCAATCGCCTAAAAAACTCAATGCAGTATAACCTTGAGAAGATAAACAGAAAGTGACAGGTGCCCATGTCGGGCACCTGAGAGCGTGTGATAGAAGGGAACGTCGGTGATGGGGAAAGAGTCTGCCTGATTTACCGTTGATGCAACGGCAGCCAGATGATCAGACGCAATCCGCCCAGTGGACTGTCTTCCGCTTTTACCCAGCCTTTGTGCTGCGTAATGGCAGTTTCCACGATGGCGAGCCCTAAACCGCTGCCGCCGGATTCGCGGTCACGCGCTTCATCCGTACGGTAGAAAGGGCGGAAAATTTGTTCGCGATCTTCCGGGCTCACACCGGGGCCATCGTCATCCACTTTGATAGTGATGCCCTGATTATCCACCGAGAAGGCTACTTCGATGTGGTTGTGAGAATAACGCAGCGCGTTGCGCACGATATTTTCCAGCGCACTGTCGAGCGAGGCAGGGTTGCCAAAGAGCGTCCACGGCCCCGGAGGATAAGGGACCTCCAGCGTTTTCCCCATCTGCTCGGCTTCAAAGGCGGCATCGTCTAGCACATTGCCCCACAGTTCATCGGCACGCAGGAACTCACGGGTCAGTTCGTTCTTGTGCTGATTGCGTGAGAGCACCAATAGATCGTTAATCATGCTGTCGAGCCGCTGCGTTTCCGTCTCGATGCGGTTCAGCTCATTACCTTCACCCTGACGCCGACGCAGTAGCGCTGTCGCCAGTTGCAAGCGTGTCAGCGGCGTACGCAGTTCATGGGAGATATCCGACAGCAGGCGTTGTTGTGCGGTAACCATCCGCTCCAGCGCGCTGACCATCTGGTTAAAGCTGACGCCCGTCGCCTGAAACTCCTGCGGACCGGACTCCAGCTCCGGGTGCTGGCGTAAGTTGCCTTTGGCGACTTCGTCGGCCGCGTGTTTGAGCTTACGTGCGGGTTTCGCCAGACTCCAGGCAAGCCAAAGCAGCAACGGTGAACTGATCAGCATGGTGAAGATCAGCAGCAACAAAGGGCGGTCAAACAGCAGGCTAATGAAATCGGACTGCGGACTGCTGGCAGGGCGAATCAGATAAAGCTGGTAGTTGTCATCACCATCGCGGATCGCAAAAGGACCGAGAAGCTCAATGCGGCCGTAATTTTTCTTTTGCGGATGATCGGCGTTATCCGACAGCCCGATAAAATTACGCACAATCGGCGTTTCATGCTTCTCTACGCCGAAGATCCGGCCTTCACTGGTGACCAGAAAAAGGCGCTGTCCCGGCGGAGCCCACTTCTCCAGTACCCAGAACAGCCGTAGCCACCAGCGCAGATCGTTGGCTGGCGTGTTGGCGAGGTCTGCTTCAATGTGCTGTTCCAACATGATGCCCTGCCGCTGCTCGTTTTCCAGCAAGGCGGTAAGCTGGCGCGAGTCCAGCTTGGGCACCATCAGAACCAGCATGAGTACCAGCGCCAGCGTTAACCAAAAAATGGCAAAAATACGAGCGGTCAAACTATTGATCATGCAGCCGATACCATCAAATAGCCTCGTCCACGCAGCGTTTTAAACCAAGGCAGACCGTCCTTGCGTTCTGGCAATTTACGTCGCAGGTTCGAGATATGCATATCGATCGCGCGGTCAAACGGTGTCAGCCGTTTTCCCAGCACTTCCTGGCTTAAATGTTCGCGTGAAACCACCTGTCCCAGCCGCTGTGCCAGCAGGTAGAGCAGCGTGAATTCGGTGCCCGTCAGATCCAGCACGATATCGTCAAAGCTGGCTTCCTGCCGTCCGGGGTTGAGACGCAAGCCGTCGACTTCCAGCGTCGGGGCGCTGTTATCACCTGCCTGCTGTTGATCGGTCCAGTTGGAACGGCGGAGAATCGCGCGAATTCGCGCCACCAGCTCTCGGTCGTTAAAGGGCTTCGGCAGATAATCATCGGCACCCAGTTCCAGACCAAGAACGCGGTCTAATTCGCTGCCGCGGGCGGTCAGCATAATGACTGGTGTTTGATGCTGCTGTCGTAGTTCTTTTAATGTATCGATACCGTTTTTCTTCGGCATCATCACATCCAGTAATAACAGGTCAATGGTGTTATCTAATACCTGTAACGCCTGCTCGCCGTCGTAGGCGACAACGACGTTAAAACCTTCCATTTCGAGCAATTCTTTCAATAAAGCGGTCAGCTCTCTATCGTCATCAACCAGCAGAATTTTATTCATGTTTTCTCTACCTCCAAGGGCAAAATACGACATAGATTAGCGCTATTCCATGACTTTACGTAGTTTTACATCCTCTGACGCATGTTTGCAGCAAGATGCGTAGACTCCTGTTCATTGATTCACAAAATGACGTACCGCTCTGGAGAGTTATTGATGCAACAGTTCGCAACCTTATCTCTTGCTTCACTGCTTATGTTAGGCACTTTTACCGCCTTTGCAGCAGAAAGTGGAGACGCCCCGGCGAGCGGCTGGCATATCGATGATTCCGCCACAAAAGGCGCACCCGGCCAGCAAGGTATGTTCGATGGCGTGAGGCTGACTGAGCAACAGCGTCAGCAAATGCGTGATTTGATGCACCAGAGTCGTCAGGACAAACCGGCGTTTAATGCCGAAGATGTTAAAGCCATGCATAAGCTGGTGACGGCAGAAACGTTTGATGAAGCAGCGGTGCGAGCGCAGATAACCCGAATGATGAGTGTGCAGCTTGAGCGTCAGATTCAGATGACCCGAGTGCGCAACCAAATGTATAACCTGCTGACGCCAGCGCAGAAAGAGATATTAGAGCTGAAGCATAAGCAACGCATGAAAGAGATGCAGCAGCAGATATCCCTGTTTAACCAGATGGCTGCGCCGGCACCAGGTATGACAAGCCATGCCGAGACAGAGAATCCCGAGTAGTAGTGCGAGTGTAGTAAGTAGCTTGTAGTAAGCGTAGTGCAGTCCGAGTAGTAATGTGTAGTAGGTACACACCCTGTTTTTCCTTGCCATAGACACCATCCCTGTCTTTTTGCCCTCCATGATGGAGGGCTTTTTTTTGCCTAAAATTCGGCACGAAAAAGACAGCGTAAGGGAGCGGTAAAGCGTAGAATATGAGCACCAAAAATGATGCTCATGAATGTTCCCTTACCTGTCTTCAGGCTTTTGGCTGACATCCTCATAAAAGCACGCTGAAATACCCTTGGCCGCTCGCCGATTACACGGCGATGTCATACTTTCCCTGTACCATTGCTCCATCGCGTTAGCCTCTGCCACGACAGGGGACGCATTCTTTTATTTTAACTTTTGATATCAATACCATGACCCGTTCTTCCCGTTCGACCGCCTGGTTACGCGTCGTCAGCCTTTCTCTGGCGGCCTTCATTTTTAACACCGCTGAATTTGCCCCCGTTGCGCTCCTGTCAGACATCGCCGCCAGCTTTTCCATGAGCGCCGCGCAGGTCGGGCTGATCATTACGATCTATGCCTGGGTGGTCGGGCTGATGTCGCTGCCTTGCATGCTGATGTCCAGCGATATGGAGCGACGCAGCCTGCTGATCAAAATCTTTATCCTGTTCGCCGTCAGCAATGTGTTGTCCGGTCTGGCCTGGAACTATTGGGTGCTGGTGATCGCGCGTATCGGCGTGGCGCTGGCTCACGCGGTGTTCTGGTCGATTACAGCATCGCTGGTGGTACGTCTGGCCCCCGCGGACAAAAAAGCGCAGGCGTTAAGCTTGTTGGCGACCGGCACGGCGCTGGCGCTGGTGTTGGGGTTACCGCTGGGGCGTGTGGTCGGGCAGTATCTGGGCTGGCGTGTGACGTTTGTCCTTATTGGCCTGCTCGCTGCGGGGATTATGGTTGGTCTGATGAAACTGCTGCCTGTGCTGCCGAGCAGTAATTCCGGTTCGTTGAAGAGTTTGCCTCTCCTGCTTAAACGTCCTGCACTGCTGTGCGTGTATGGCCTGACCGTGATGATCGTAACCGCACACTTTACCGCCTACAGTTATATCGAGCCTTTCATCCAGAAAGTGGCGTTGTTAAGTGAAAACTTCACCACCATCTTGCTGTTGATTTTTGGCGGTGCTGGCATCATTGGCAGCATGCTGTTCAGCCGCTACAGCAGCAAATATCCGGCAGGCTTCCTGATTGTCTCGTTCGCGTTTCTGGCGGTGTGTTTACTACTGCTGCTGCCTTTGTCATTCAGCGGCTGGAGCCTGTCCACGCTGTGTGTCATCTGGGGGATTGCCATTATGGCGCTGAGTCTGGGCATGCAGGTCAAAGTGTTGACGCTGGCATCGGATGCCACCGACGTGGCGATGGCGCTCTACTCAGGAATTTATAACATTGGGATCGGCGGCGGTGCGCTGCTTGGCAATCAGGTGATTGTCCATTTGGGCCTGCCCGACGTCGGTTTCATTGGTGCGGCAATGGCGATACTGGCAACCGTGTGCTGTATTTTTACGTTTATCCGCTATTCCCGTGTGTTAAAAACGTCATTGGCGAACTGAATACGGTAATGACCCAAGCGACCCTTTTTTCCGCCAAGGTCTCCGTTTTCTGTAAAGGTATCCGTTTTACGTGAGGGCATGATGAATCCACACTATGCGCGTCTGGTGACGCTGGCAGCCGTGAGCGCAACGGTCGTGGCGCTAGTGCTGTTCATAATGAAGGTGTTTGCCTGGTGGCACACGGGTTCGGTGAGCCTGCTGGCGTCACTGGTTGATTCGCTGGTGGATATCGCCGCGTCGCTGGTGAACCTGCTGGTGGTGCGCTACTCGTTGCAGCCGGCGGATACGGAACATGCATTCGGCCACGGTAAGGCGGAATCGCTGGCTGCGCTGGCGCAAAGTATGTTTATCTCCGGCTCGGCGCTGTTCCTGATCCTGACGGGGCTGCAACATTCGCTGGAGCCGCAGACGCTGCACGCGCCGGAAGTGGGTATGTGGGTGACGTTCATTGCGCTGGTGGCTACGCTGCTGCTGGTATCGTTCCAGCGCTGGGTGGTGAAGCGCACGCACAGTCAGGCGGTGCGTGCGGACATGCTACATTATCAGTCCGACCTGTTGATGAACGGCGCGATTCTGGTGGCGTTGGCGCTCAGTTGGAAAGGCATTACGCGCGCTGACTCCCTGTTTGCATTGGGTATTGGCGGCTATATTTTATATAGCGCGTTACGCATGGGGTATGACGCCGTGCAGTCGCTGTTGGATCGCGCGCTGCCGGAGGACGAGCATCGCGCTATTGCTGAGGTGATTGTGAACTGGCCGGGCATTCGCGGCGCACATGCGTTGCGTACCCGACGTTCTGGCCCAACGCGCTTTATTCAACTGCATCTGGAAATGGATGACACGCTGCCGCTGGTTCAGGCGCATCAAATCGCAGACGATCTGGAGCAGGCATTACGTGAACAGTTTCCGGGTGCTGATATTATTATCCATCAGGATCCGGTTTCTGCCGTGCCGGAAAATCAGCGTGGCAGATTGACGGCGTAGTCGGCCAGGTTTCAGCATTTTATGTTAAAAACGTGATACGCCATGAAAATTTATGCACAATTTAGCCTGACCTGAATCAATTCAGCTTCGGGTGTTTGTTATAATATGCTAATAAAAGAATAAGGCGTTGCTGCCTGTTTTACGGCAGCGGTGAGTTTACGATAGAAGAATCCTGCAAAATTACATCTACAAGTCCAGAGGTTGTCATGATTAGAAGAATCGGAGTGTTGACGAGCGGTGGCGATGCACCAGGTATGAATGCTGCAATTCGTGGTGTGGTTCGCGCTGCGCTATCGGAAGGGCTGGAAATTTTCGGTATTTATGATGGTTATCAGGGCTTGTACGAAGATCGCATGGAGCAGTTGGATCGCTACAGCGTATCGGATGTGATTAACCGTGGCGGCACGTTTCTGGGCTCCGCGCGTTTCCCGCAGTTCCGTGATGAAGCAGTGCGCCAGGTCTGCGTAGAAAACATGAAGAAACGCGGTCTGGATGCGCTGGTCGTCATCGGCGGTGACGGTTCCTATATGGGGGCCAAGCGCCTGACCGAAATGGGTTTCCCTTGTATCGGCTTGCCCGGCACGATCGATAACGACGTTGCGGGTACGGACTACACCATCGGTTACTTTACCGCGCTGGAAACCGTGCTGGAAGCGATTGACCGCCTGCGCGACACCTCCTCTTCACACCAGCGTATTTCCATTGTTGAAGTCATGGGACGCCACTGCGGCGACCTGACGCTGGCGGCGGCGATTGCCGGCGGCTGTGAGTTCATCGTTCTGCCAGAAGTGCCGTTCAGCCCGGAAGATCTGGTCTGTGAAATCAAAGCGGGCATCGAGAAAGGCAAGAAACACGCGATTGTGGCGATCACCGAACTGGTGTGCGATGTCGATGAACTCGCGAAATACATTGAGAAAGAAACGGGACGCGAAACCCGTGCGACCGTACTGGGTCACATCCAACGCGGCGGCTCACCGGTTGCCTACGACCGTATTCTGGCCTCACGCATGGGTGCCTACTCCATTGAGCTGTTACAGCAGGGCTACGGCGGCCGCTGTGTCGGTATCCAGAATGAAAAAATGGTGCACCACGACATCGTTGATGCCATTGAGAACATGAAGCGTCCTTTCAAAGGCGACTGGTTGGATACAGCGAAAAAACTGTTCTAATCCACGAAAGCTGATGCGCTCTATCTCTTCGTCCATTTTTATGCAGATGTTGAGATAGTTTCGTGCGCGATAATGACATTATTTTCATGCTACCTCGTAGCACGCGCCCGACACGGGACGGCTCAAGCGCCGCTCGCCCCGTGACCCCAGGCTTTCGGCGCGAATTATGCCGCTACGCGGTGCCTTCGTCGGTATCTGGCTTAAAGGACCGCTTGCGACACGTTCCCTACGTGGCGCAAGCTTGAGCCGCATCCTTGCGGCTCATCCTAAGCCCGCTATCTCCTCAGCATAATTTTTTACGCCGGATAACGGCAAAACTCGCGATGTCTCTGGGTTGGCGTACAAGAGACCGCGCTGCATATATAACCGACGAGAATATAAACATCGGTTTTATTATTTTTTCTGCACCAACAGACCTGCTAGCCTGCCTATTCCTTCCGTCTTGATGACACGCCGATTGCCGCTATGAATATCGATCTTCGCCAACTGCGCCACTTTATTGCCCTGATTGAGCATCGCAATTTTACGTCGGCGGCACAGGCGATGAAGCTTTCCCAATCCGCTTTTAGTCGCAGCATCCAGTCGCTGGAGCAGACCATTGGCACCCGCCTGATTGATCGCATGAACCAGTTGGAGCCGACGCCGAAAGGATTGGTGGTGCTGGAACACGCGCGTCGCCTGATTAATCAGACGCACGACCTGTTTAACGATATTCAACAGTTCAATGAGAAAGAAGCGGGCGAAGTGAATTTTGGCTGCGGTCCGGCTCCCGCCGCCTGGCTGATGCCGCAGGTGATCGGGGCTTTCTCGCGACATTACCCAAAGGTACGAATGGTCTTTCGCGTTGATAACTGGCAGGCGTTGGGCCATCGGCTGATGGCCGAAGAGCTGGATTTCATCGTGGCGGATATGCGCAACTTTGAATTTGATACCCGCTATCGCGTACAGCCGCTGAGCCAGCATCGCTGGGGATTTTGCTGCCGCAGCGGACACCCGCTGGCGACGCAGGAAGAGATTACCGTCGAGCAGTTCTTTTCCTATCCGCTGGCGGCAACGATCCGCCCACCCAACCTGCACCGCGCGCGCTGGTACAGCTGAGCGGTAAGCTAGATATTCGTACCAGCATTGAATGTGAGAATGGCTACAGTCTGCTGGACGTAGTACGTCATTCGGATGCCATTGGGACGACCAATCATTTCAACGAGCCCGACCGGCACGGTATTCACATGTTGAAGATTGCTGGTCTGGACGACAACACCGATGAATTTTATACCCACTACGGCATTATTTATCTGGCGGATGCCCGCCTATCGTTGCTGGCGCGCAAGCTGATTGAAACCTTCGTGCAGGTCGATAGCGACCTGCACGGTACACCGGTGGCGCTTACAGCGGAGTGATGCTGAACTCGCTGATTTCCTGACGCGAAAATACCGTCCGAAAGCCGAAATAGCCCGGAGCCGGCGTATTCGGATAGCTGGCGTGGAAATAGAGCACATCGTCGACCCAAAAACGGGTTTCCCGGCGATCCACTTCAATCACGATGCGATAGCGATGATGAGGACGCAGCAGATGCGCGGCATCGGTGTACTCGCCGAGCAGCAGGCGCTCGCCGTGACCGTCGTAATAGCGAAAACGCGTGGTGCTGTTCCAGTTACCGCCCATCCCGACATAGTACAGATTCAGGCTGTCATACTCGTTGAGCTTGCCGTACCGGGTAAACAGGTTCGGGTGGTGCAGGTCGCGCGCTGCCCAGAACTGGTTCAGGTCGGATACGCGGTCGTAAGGGCGATCGGCGACCAGAACTTCCCGCGTAAAGGCGATGCGATAGGTGCCCGAGAGTGGGGCATCCAGCCAGATCGTCAGCCCAGCGGCGCTTTCCAGCGTCAGATGCTCTGGCGTTGTCTGGATCGTGGTGCGATCAGGATCTTCCTGCTCCACCTGCCAACGTAGCGGCTGGCCAGCGGAATCCGTGGACCAGAGAAACGTTGAACGGTGTGGTGAATCGATAATTTCACGCGTGCCGTCTGCCTGCGGCGACAGTAGGAGCGTGTTTTCAGTACAGCCTGGGTCAGTCATGATGATGTCCTGTAGCGTGCCGCCGGGTGGCGGCATTAAGAAGAGGGAATGTCATCCAGCAAAGCCAGCAGGGCGATGGCCGTTAATCCCCACTGGGCGACGGCGTTGGTCGCCAGATTGGTGGCTGCGGTGCTGCCAGAATGTTTATCAATGGTGGAGTCAATTAGCGGCTCGTTGATGGGATAGAGCACTGTAGGGGGTGTTAAGCGCCGCTGTTCGAGCGTTGGATGGGCGATGCCGCCGCTACCAGCGGTAAACTCTGCCCAGGCGCGCTGTGCCAGCGCGCGATCGTTCAACTGTCGGGCGGCAAAGGCGGTCAGTCGGGCATGTCCCTGAGCCAGATTGAGCTTTTTCACCGTCTTGCCCACGGCCACACTTAACGCGACGGGGTCGTTATACAGTCGGCAGTAGTCGAGCCACGCGCGCGTAAAGGTGGGATCGGGCAACGCCTCAACCAGTTCGCTACAGATTTCCGTCAGACCAAAAACCGCGCTGAGGTGTGAAATTTCTACCTGATCCGCAGGCGCGGGAAGAAAGCGGCCGGTATCGGGGTCAATGGCCGATCCACCGGTGAAAAAGCCGTGCGGCTGGGCTGCAATGGTTTGCATACTGGTGAGCAGGCGTGCGCGCATTGCCGGATCGCCGTGCCGCTCCCAGGCGGTTAGCCACGCGGCAGCGACGGCACCCCAGTCGGTGCCGAAACCCAGGCTGATATGATTGGGGTTATCGGGATGTGTCTGTCCTATTTTGCGGCCGGGCAGCACGGTGCCAAGCGTGCGCAGCGCCTCGACCTGTTCGTCCATCAGTTCACCGATGCGCTCATCGGCGGTGAGATAGTAGAGAAAGCGGCGGTTGGCGACGGTAGAAATGCGCAGCTGTTTGGCACTGTCTCCCCAGTGGCGGACATTGTGCCGCGACCCCAGCGGACTAAAGCGTCCCAGATGGTGTACGTCAACTTCGCCCGTGTGGCGCGTCATGGCTTCCGCCATGCGAAACGCCTCGGCGCGCCCGCTGTGCAGGAAGTAATACCAGAGCCACAGATCGGTGCTGAGTTCCGAGTTATCCCACGCGTAGCCACCCACATCGTAGCGCCAGACGTGACGGTCGCTGTCATAGGTGTGCATCACGTCGCCGAAATCCCAAAAGCCGTACCATTTGCGCTGTTCGACTTCCTGCTGATAGACGTCGAAATACGCATCCAGCTGTTTCTCCAGCCTGATGCGGCCGGGCGTGGTGGCAGAGGAAAAAGGGGCGGAAGCGGGTGCCCACAGTGTGCCAAATGCCTGCGCGCGATGCAGATCCTGTGCGCCCGCCACCAGCAGCGGTGGTTGCTGCATGCGCCGCGCCCGATTCACCAGATCTTCCGCGTCTGGCGTTGCAGGCAGTACATCGATAAACAGTTCGCTGGTGCGCGCCACGCCGACCGCCGAACCGAAGCCCGGTTCATAATCTTCGTAGGTAATTGCCAGCCCTTCGCGCTGTTTGTCATGGGTATCCTGACCCAGCCCGTCGTGATAAAAGCGCATATCCATCGGTTCTGCCCACGGTGACCACAGCCAGAGCGTGACGGTCGCGGTGTCGGTGTGGGCATTGTCGATTTCCAGACAGGCCGGGTAGCTCTGCCAGAAATGACGCAGGCCGAACGCTACGCCACCTTTCGGCGTACCCAGATAGCCGACGCCAGCTGCTCGTTCGCCCGTAGCAGAAAGGAGCCAGCCCTGTCCGGCAGCAGTGCGTTTGTGTATCTGGAAGCCGTCAGGGTGGTGCTGCGTCAGGCGGTAGCTGCCAAACGCGGGGATGTAATCTAGCCGTTTCCCGACCTCCGGTGAAAAATCCGCTATCGGCGGCGTGGCTTGCCCGGCTAACTGTGCCGTGATAACGGCTGCGCCGGGATCGCGCCGTAGCCCACTCAGGCCGCGTACCGCCTCACGAAAGAGCCCGCCCTGATCCGAAACGAAGCGTACGTGGCGATCGTGCAGTTCTCCCTGTAGCGGAACGTCGAACGCCAGACCCAGCCCTTTCAGGCTGAGGTGGTCGTCGTCGTTGTCATAGATCAGCGTGTGTATGACGCGCAGTGAATCGGTGTTCGCATAGCTATACAGCCGGATAATAAAGGGGATGTGCGTCACCCCCTGCGGTTGCGCGTGGTGTGTACCGCGTAGCGCAATCACCGTCCGCTGCGGCCCATTTTGCTCCACCGTAACCGTCTCGATCACGCCCTGATAGGCATCCTGCGTCAGTGTGCTATCTGTTTCCGTCCCTCGCTGCATGCGCAGCACCAGCCTACCGTTGGTTAACGCCAGCCGATTATCCCGCCAGATCTCTTCGATCAAATGGGTGCCCGAACGAGGAATCACGCAGCGAATGTGTCCGGTATCCACCGTCCAGCCGTGGGCATGTTCGCTGACCATCCCGGAACCCGATAACTCCTCTGCTTGGGCTGTCGGACGCAGCGTTAATCCGTCTTCCGGCGGGGTATCGCCGCCCAGTGCATGTGCTGACCATTTAATCGATCCGTCCGGCCACCGAGCCAGCGGCCAGCTTTGCAGGTCATAAGCTCGCTGCTGCGCGTCATGCAGTTGGAAACCACTGTCGTTGCGCACGGCCCCCTGCGGCCAGGGAACGCCCCAGGTCACGCCGGTGAAAGCGAGAGGGCGCTGTCCGTCCAGCCAGCGCAGGCTGACCTGCGGCACCACTTCACCAGCGTAGGCAGAGGCAAGCGGCGCGGCGGCGTGCGCAGATCTCCAGAACGGTGCCGACAGCGCCAGCAGCGTGCTGTCGCGCAGGAAGCGTCGGCGTGAGTAAGCCATCTTGTCCATGACGTTAGCCCTTGAAATCGTAGCCGACGGAGATCCCGACCATGCGCGGTTCACCAATCACGCCCGTTGTGGCGCTGGAGCCTCTGACGGAGCGGTAGTAGTTTTTATCCAGCGCGTTTTTCACCCACAGCGACACGTTCCAGCGGTTGTCACCTTGCTTGCCGCTCAGCCCGCTAGACAGGTTAAGGACGCCGTACGAAGGAATGCGGTTGGATTCGGAGTCGTCGAGCGTGCCGTAGGCCCAGCTCCGCCATGACCATTGACCGGAAACCGAGGCTTGCAGGTTATTTGGCGTATCCCATTGATAACGCACGCGCGTGTTGTAGCTCAGAGTTGGGGATTTAAAGACGCGCTTCCCAGACATATCGCACGACACGGCGGAGATTTCTGCTGGGCAGCGGGCGTTAGGGAAATTCAGGTAACTGGCATCCAGAACAGTACCGGCCAGACTGATGCTCAGGCCGTCAACAGGACGCAGCGTTAACTGCGTTTCGCCGCCGCGCGAGCGGAACTTCCCGGCGTTAATCAGATAGCTGGTATCCGTTTCTTCGTCATAGGCGTTGTTCTGGAAATCTTCGACGACGCTCCAGAACAGCGCGGTATTCCATTCCACTTTGCGCTGTAGCCAGTGGGTTTTAACCCCCAGCTCCGCTGAACGGGTTTTTTCGGGATCAACGTACAGCGAATCAATCCCCAGTTGCCTTGCTGCACCGGAGGACACGTTCAGGCCGCCGGATTTTTCCCCGTAGCCTAACGTGACGTAAGGCGTGACATTCGGTGCCGCGAACCAGTTCAGGCTGATGGAGCCAGAGGGCAGATGGTTGGTTTGCGAGAGCGGACCGGAGTCAAAGGTGGCGCGATTTTTACGCTGGAATGTTCCCTCTTTCTTTTCATAGGTTTGACGCAGACCGACAATGACATCCAGTTTATCGGCGGCATGCCAGGTCCCGCGGCCATAGACGGAATAGACGGTGTCATCCAGCGTGCCAAAGCGCTGAACGTTAATGCCCTGATAGCCATTTCCGACCCACGTCCGCACGCGGTTGTCGTTGTAGTAGCGACTGTTTGCCTCGGTATCGAGGTTCTCACCCCAGTAATCGACGCCCACTGAATAATCGAAGGTGTTGCCTTTGGGCGAATCGAGCCAAAAACTTTGTGACCAGACGCGATCGCGTACGTCAGCGCCGCTGTCGCGATAGAG
The DNA here is from genome assembly GCF_016950255.1 of Pectobacterium brasiliense. Taxonomy (NCBI): domain Bacteria; kingdom Pseudomonadati; phylum Pseudomonadota; class Gammaproteobacteria; order Enterobacterales; family Pectobacteriaceae; genus Pectobacterium; species Pectobacterium brasiliense. The sequence goes on from NZ_JACGFN010000001.1 coordinate 3,268,312, forward strand.
TGGGATATTCCAGTTATCCGCCGTGCTGGGCAGCACGCGGAAATAGCGCAGTGATGACAGAGAGTTGAGGCTATAGCCGCTCTTCAGCTTCCAGTTGGCCTCTACCGAGCCACCGCCTTGCGCAACACGAATAATATTCTCGTCATCCATCGCGACCTGACGACCGCCGACGACCTTGAGGCCAGTTTGTTGCGCGCGGGTGCGGAAATCGTCAGTTGCACTGACCAGTACCGAGACCGGACGCTGCGTGGAATCGCTGTAGTCGCCGGTGATTCTGAGGCTAAAGCTGTCATTCGGCTGATACAGCAGCTGACCGCGCACGCCGTTATTGGTGCTGCCTCCCAGCTTATGGCCGTTTTCGATATTCGTGACGTTTCCGCCACGCTCCGTGCGTGACAGGTTGATGCGTCCCGCCCAGTGGTCGCTGAGTGGCCCGGACGCCATCAGTTTGGATTGCAGATAGCCGCGCTGCCCGAACGATTGCTCCAGTGAATATTCAGGCGTGAAGGTCGGCTTGCGGGTGCGAATATCAATTGCGCCGCCGGTGGTATTGAAGCCGTAAGCCGCGCCCTGCGGGCCTTTCAACACGCGGGTGCTGTCGATATCCAGCAAATCATTAGAGATGACGCCGGGGCGGGACAAGTAAACGCCATCGACAAACAGCCCCACGCTGCCCGGCATACCGATATTCGTCCCGCTCTCGCCGCCGTCGCCAATCCCGCGAATAGTCACGGTAGTATCCATTACATCGACGGTATCGACATCCAGCCCTGTTACCAACTGCGACAGTTCTTCAAAGCGATAAACCCGTTCTTCTTCGAGCGTTTTGCCATCGATCACCGATGCCAGCGTGGTTGGTGGCTGAACGGGCACACGCTGAGCATTCACTTTCACACGCTTTAGTTGAACGGGGGCGGCGGTTGCTGCCTCGGTGCCGGGTGTGATCTGTTGTGATGGGTTATCCGTTGTGATTTGCGGATCGGCTGCTCGCGCCATAGCAGGAAGCGTTAAGACGCAGCTCATTAAAATGCCGGACGTTATGTTGCGCTGGTGTCTTTTTAAATACGGTTGATGTTTTTTTAAATACATAGCTTCTTCCGAATATCGTCAATAGGCTGCCGATTGCCGTGAAATTCACGGCAATACGTGGTCTATAATTTGGGGGAATAAATTACTGAGTGGCTTTTAGATAAGAATCATCCAGCCATTTATCGACATCAAAAGGTTGCCGAATAAGACGTGATTCATAGGCTAATGTGACGGCGCGTTTTAATTTTTCCACAAAGGCTGGATCCAATTCGGGTGAAAGACGCTCGGTTAATGGCGGCAATGTATCCCATTCGACGCGTAATATATTTTCCGGATAACCTGATTGGGTGGCTAAGAGTCGAATAAACTCATCTTTATTTTTCTCATCGCTGGCCCAGTTTGCTGCTTCTCGTTGGACTTTGACCAAGCGGCGCAGAATATCCTCGTTGCCTTTAGCAAATTTCTCATCGACCAGCAGGAAGCCGCTGAGCTGGCCTGCGCCGTCGAGGTCACGGCTCGACAGCGGAATGTCCGCCAGCCCTTTATCCCGCAGCGAAAGCGTATTGCTGCCACCCCAGGTAGCGTCAATCTGCCCAGCGGCTAACGCCGCGCTGGCTGCCGCAAAATCGAGATTGATTAGCTTCACATCAGAAGGCTTCAGGCCCTGTGAATCGAGCGCGCTAACGAAGGACAGCTCGCCCGCTGTTCCGCGAAAGATACCAATACGTTTGCCTTTCAAGTCGGGGATTTTCTCAATACCGGAGCCTTTCGCTACCGCCAGATAATGGTTGATGCCGCGTGATGCCACGGCGATCACGCGCGTATCCAGACCGCGAGAGCGACCGATAATGCTGGCTAAATCGCCCAGATAGGCCACGTCAACCTGATGGTTGCCAAACGCTTCGTTGATGACGGGGCCTGCGCCTTTGATGAATGTCCAACGGACGCTGATCCCGTCTTTGCTGAATTCGCGCTCCAGCAGCTTCTGGCTGTGAATGACGTCAAGCAGGCCGCCGCCGCTGGGCTTTGTGCCTGCGCCAATGTCTGGTGCGGCAATACGAATTTCAGTAATCGCCGATGTAATGCCTGACCAGGCCATACCCATTGCCAATAAGCCGGTCACTAACCATTTTCGTCCTGATGTTGTCATTTCTTGCCCGCCAGTGATGAGGTGTTTGAATGTGAGTGTGTGAATATCAATGTTGTTATTGCGCCGGTTTAGCACGGCGTCATCTCGTTGCAGAACCACATTTAAAGGCTTGGCAATAAACTGACTAATACAAAAAAAGCATTATTATTTTTAGTAAATAGCTAAATCAGCATTCATCGCTTATTTCATCACTATGCAACGAACGAAAAAAAACTATTCCAACTATGCATTAGCCTATCGGGACTTATTACCTTTAGTTTGTCGTTAGACGATGAATGCCATTATCTTTCCAATTAAATAAATATCGATATACAGATACATACGTTGACTTTATTAAGCGCTCGAGAAGAATCGATTATTCCAACGCTATTTCAGGTCATCTATCCATGACGCCTGCAATGTGAAGTATGACGGGTATAAATAAACACGGTCAGGAGCACATACCATGACGGAATTACTCTATGCGGGAGCGGCGTCAGGATCCCGGTCTTATTCACCGGAGCCGACTCCGCACGCCAGCCGGGTGAGCGGCGTCGTGCAGCCGCGCTTGCCGACGTTGAGTACGACGGTTTCGTCCCGACCGGAACGCTGGCTGGCGGTGGTCGCGACGTTGCTATTGCACGCGGCGGTACTGGCGTTATTCAACAGCGCATCGACACCGCCCGTTACGGTACCTGCCCGGCCACAGCCTGTTAGCGTCGAGCTGGTTGCTGCGGTTGCCGAACCAGTGCCGCAACCCCAACCTGTCGAACCTGAACCTATTGAGCCTGACGTCGTAACGCCACCGCCGGAACTCGTTCCGCCGCCCGTGGACAAGCCAGTGGATGACAACGCGCTGTTGCCGCCAGTGCCCGAGAAAAAAGAACCTGAGAGAAAAGCGCCTGAGAAAAAGCCGGAACCTGCGCCGAAAAAGGTCGCGGTGAAAAAGAATCCGCCCGCACCGACGCCAAAATCTCAGGCTGAAACGGCATCGGCCACAGCCCCGATAACACCTGCTCCGGTGGCGCAAAAGGCGGTCGCGCAGCCCGTTGACGCGCCGTTGACGCCGCCGCTCGCGAATGCTGACTACCTGCACAATCCCGCACCGTCTTATCCCGACGTGGCGATTAGTCGTGGTTATGAAGGCACCGTGTTGTTGAACGTGCAGGTGCGTGCCGACGGCAAGGTGCAAACCATTCGTATCCATCAATCAAGCGGCTATCCCTCGCTGGACGACGCCGCCAGAGACACGGTGCGGCGCTGGTCTTTCGTTCCGGCGCGCCGCGGCAGTCAGCCGGTTAGCGGCTGGGTGGTTGTTCCCGTCGATTTTTCGCTAAATTCATGAGGTATTGGTTATGACGCTCGGACACATTGAACTCTTTTCTGCGGAAGGCGCAGTGATTCTTTTGCTGCTGTTGTTTTCTCTCGTCACCTGGGGACTGGGGCTACTGAAATTCGTCCAATATGGACGGGCGCAGCGGCGCGATCGCCGCTTTCGTGCCGCCTTCTGGCAGCAGGATGACGTCAGCCAGACGCCAGAAACCAGCGCAAAACAGCCCGGTTCCCTCGCCAATCTGGCGCTGGCCGCGGTCAAAGCGCCGGAACGGATCAGCGGACAGCTTGCTCTGAATATTCATCTGCCCGATCGGGTTGAGCGTGCGCTGCAACAGCAGATTCAGCGTGAACGCCGTTCGCTGGAAAGCGGACTGGCAGTTCTGGCGAGTATCGGCAGCACGTCACCGTTTATCGGCCTGTTTGGTACCGTTTGGGGCATTATGGCGGCGTTGCAGGAGATTGGGCTTTCTGGTTCTGCTAGCCTCGACACCGTTGCGGGGCCGATTGGCAACGCGCTGATTGCGACCGGAATCGGGATTGCCGTCGCGGTTCCTGCGGTACTGATCTACAACTACTTTTTACGTCGCCTCAAGCTGGCTGTCGCAGACATGGATGACTTCGCCCATGATGTTTACAGCGTGATGCAGGCGCATGATTTTCATGTCAGCACGTTTCATACCAGCGCTGAACCATCGGCCGCTGCTTTCTCCGTGAAGAACCTGAGAGAGGTGGTCTGATATGGCGTTTACCTCGCGTAATGATGAAGACGTCATGAGTGAAATGAATATCACGCCGCTCGTGGACGTCATGCTGGTGCTGCTGGTGGTGTTTATTGTTACCGCGCCGATGTTGACGAATGCCATTCCGATTCAACTGCCGAAAACGTCGGCGGTGGCACCAGCCGATCGCGCCGATCCGGTAGTGATTAGCATTGATGGCGAGCAGCGCGTCTTCATCAATAAAGAAAGTCTGGCACGCGAACAGCTGGTGCCGCGCCTGCAACAGGCTAAAGCGGGTAATGCGGACTTGGTGGTGCAGGTGCAGGCGGACAAAGAGGCGAATTACGGTGCTGTCGCCGCGCTGCTGGCCGATGTCGAGCAGGCGGGGATTACGCGTCTATCCCTGCTAACGCAGAAATAACGTAGCCGGATACCGACGATCATGATGCCCAAATACCCGTCGCGGATACACTCCGCCCCTGACGTTTCGCTGACCGCCACGCTGTCGGCGGGATATTCCGCGTTGGTCATTTCATTAGTCGTGCCGCTGCTGGTCCTTGCTGGCTGGTGGCTTGCCAGCCGTCACGGGTGGATGTCTGAACAAATCCTGCCTTCGCCGCTGGCGGTTATCGATAGCGCACGGGCTTTTATCCCCGAAGAGTTGATTCATCAGCTGCCTATCAGCCTGATACGGCTGGTGATTGGCTTTAGCGGTGGGATCGCGCTGGGTCTGGTGCTCGGCAGCCTGTTTGGCCTGAATCGCCGGTTGAATGCGCTGTTTATGCCGCTCTTCACCGTCATCGCGCAGGTCCCGACGCTGGCCTGGATTCCGCTTTTGATGCTGTCACTGGGCATCGGTGAGGCGCTGAAACTGGTAGTGCTGGTGAAATCGGTAACGGTGCCGGTGACGCTTTATACCTGCGCGGGTATCCAACAGACGCCACAAAAACTGCATGAAATGGCGCGTAGCCTGCGTTTACCGCCCGCCGCCTTCCTGCGTTACCTGATTCTGCCTGCGATGCTGCCGTATGTGATGACGGGCATTCGGCTGGCGTTTTCTACCGGATGGGTCGCCTTGATCGCGGTCGAGCTACTCGCATCCAGCGAAGGGCTGGGCTATCTGCTGGTACAAAGCCGCCAGCTATTTATGCTGGATTTGGTGTTCGTCTGCATTCTGATTATTGGCGTACTGGGGTTTGCCGGGGAGCGCGTGCTGCTGAAGTTGGAGCGTCGTTGGATTCACTGGCCCGCGCCAGTGCTGGGGCGAGATAGCCTGAGCACTGCGTTGCCGAGCCTGTCGCTGACGCCTTGGTTAGCGCCATTAGTACTGGTTGCGCTGTGGCAGGTGAGCAGTGTGCACGAGTGGGTGAACGTGGCCTTTCTTCCTGCACCGAGCAGCGTGATCGACGCGCTGTGGACAGGGCTGGTTCAGGGCGGGCTGTCGGTCGATCTCCATGCCAGCCTGCTGCGTGCGCTACAGGGCTTTGTGCTGGGCAGTGCGATCGGCGTGCTGGTCGGTGCGTTACTTGGCGGTTGGCGTATCACCGACAGACTGTTTAATCCGGCGCTGTCCGCACTGCGCTGCGTGGCGCTATTCGCCTGGCTGCCGCTGATCACCGCCTGGTTTGGTTTAGGGGAGAGCGCCAAAATCGTGTTTATCGCCGTCGCGGCGTTCTTTCCTGTGATGCTGGCAACCCGTCAGGGGATCGCCCAGCTTCCGCCTGCGCTACTGGAAGTGGCGCAGGTTCTGCGTCTGACGCCAGTGCAGACGCTTCGCACATTGATACTGCCCAGCGTATTGCCACCGCTGTTTTCCGGCCTGCGGCTGGCGCTGATGCATGCGTGGACGGGCGCGATTGGCGCAGAATATTTCATGCCGTCGGGAGAAGGATTGGGCGGCATGATGATTCGCGCACAGCAGTTGCTTGAATCCGATCGCATCATGGCGGGCGTGGTGCTGATTGCCGCGGTGGCCGCGCTGTTTTCCCGATTGATTACCTTGTCTGAACGTCGGCTGACCCGCTGGCGCTTTGCGTGACCGTTAACGGAGAATCTATGTCCCTGCATTTTCAGCACATTACTAAACATTTTACCGTCAACGGCGCGCCGCTGACGGTGTTACAGGACATCGATCTGTCGTTGCAGGCTGGAGAACTGGTTGCGGTCATCGGTGCCAGCGGCTGTGGTAAATCGACGCTGCTGCGTTTGGCAGCCGGGATTGATACCACAGAGCGTGGGCGCATTCTGATTGGCGAACGGCCTGTGCAGGGTATTCCCGATGATGTCAGTCTGGTGTTTCAGGAGCCACGCCTGTTTCCGTGGCTCACCGTGACGGACAATATTCGCCTCGGTATGCTCAACCTAGATCTTTCTCCTGCGGAAGTGACGCACCGTATTGCACACTATCTCCAGATGATGGGGTTGGAGGGCTTTGCCGACGCATGGCCGCACCAGCTGTCGGGAGGAATGGCACAGCGCGTGGCGATCGCTCGTGGGCTGGTGTCGACGCCGCGTATTCTCTTGTTGGATGAACCCTTTGGGGCGCTGGATGCGCTGACTAAACAGCAGTTGCAGGAGCGTCTGGCGGAGATTCGCCAGCAAACAGATTTGACGATCCTGCTGGTGACACACGATGTGGAAGAGGCGGTTTTTCTGGCGGACAGCGTGGTGGTGATGTCGCCCCGACCTGGCCGGATTAGCAGGATTCTGCCGATAAATCTCACTTATCCCCGCGACCGAACCAGCACTGCATTGTTGGAGCAACGACAAGCGGTCAGTCAGGCGCTACATCAGACGGATACCGTTGAAGCCTGATGCTGTTGCCTACTGCTTTCTCTCAATCTTAATCATCGATAGAAACCGCCGTGGAAAAGGCGGTTTTTCTTTTCTGCTCGTCACGCGAGATCATTCATTTTCAGCATAGTGAAGTCTCGTCATTAACTGGCATAATGCGCATGTCATTTTCGGTCAATACCTTAACAGGATATTCCTATTGGGCATGCGTAGGCGTGTTGTCCTACACTCGTTAAGGCCGCGCCGGTTAGTGCCGATGCATAATCGTGACCGAGAGAAACACTTATTGCCGATACTTGCCGGTAAGAAAGGGCGGGTATATATCGTTATTATTGAGGTTTTCGCATGAAAAAAGTTACCGTTGCCGCAACACAAATGGCGTGTTCCTGGGATCTGCCCAAGAATATCGAAAACGCTGAAAAACTGGTGCGACAAGCGCATGCAAAAGGCGCGCAGGTTATCCTGATTCAGGAACTGTTTGCCGCACCGTATTTCTGTATCGATCAAAGCCCGGAGCACTATGCGCTGGCGCAGGAGCTGGAAACCAGCCCGCTGATTAAGCATTTTTCAGCACTGGCGGCGGAGCTGAACGTGGTGTTGCCGTTGAGCTTCTTTGAACGTGCCAATAACGCCTATTACAACTCGCTGGTGATGATTGACGCGGACGGCACTGTGCTGGACGTTTATCGCAAAACGCATATTCCGAACGGTCCGGCGTATCAGGAGAAGCAATTCTTCATTCCGGGCGATACCGGCTTTAAAGTCTGGCAGACGCGCTACGCGAAAATCGGCGTGGGCATTTGCTGGGATCAGTGGTTCCCAGAAACCGCCCGCAGTCTGGCGTTGCAGGGCGCAGAGCTGATTTTCTATCCGACCGCGATTGGTTCTGAACCGGCTTACCCGGACATCGACAGCCAGCCGCACTGGACTCGCGTTCAGCAAGGTCATGCCGCCGCGAATCTGGTACCGGTGATCGCTTCCAACCGTATCGGTACTGAAGCCAGCAAATACATCGATGGTCTGGAAATGACGTTCTACGGTTCGTCCTTTATTGCCGACCAAACGGGTGCGCTGCTGGCTCAGGCCAACAAGACAGATGAAGCGATTCTGGTGCATGAATTCGATTTAGAAGCTATTGCTGCTCAGCGTGCGTCATGGGGCCTGTTCCGCGACCGTCGCCCGGAAATGTACGGCACCATTGCCAGCTCAGACGGCAAGACCCGGAGATAAGTGATGTCACAGTTAGCTACCCCTCATCTCACGACGCCACATCAGGATGGTTTTGCGATGCCCGCCGAGTGGGCGCCGCATGATGCCGTGTGGATGATTTGGCCGTATCGGACCGACAACTGGCGTGAGCGGGGCGTTCCGGCGCAGAAAACGTTCGCGCGCGTCGCGGAAGCCATCGCCCAAAACACGCCGGTGATTATGGGCGTGCCCGCACGCTACATGGCGGATGCGCAAAAAGTGATGCCGGTGAACGTCACGCTGGTGGAAATGGAAAGCGACGACGCCTGGATGCGAGACACTGGCCCAACCATCGTACTGAATTCAGAGGGTGAGCGTCGGGGTATCGACTGGCAGTTCAATGCCTGGGGCGGCGAGCTGGGCGGTCTGTACGAAGACTGGCGTCAGGATGAGAAAGTTGCGGCACAGGTGTTGGACTATCATCAGGCTGCACGTTATGCCGCACCGCTGATTTTGGAAGGCGGCTCGATCCATGTCGATGGTGAAGGCACGCTGCTGACTACGGCGGAATGCTTGCTCAATCCGAACCGTAACCCGCACCTGAGTAAGGCAGAAATCGAACAGCTGATGCGTGATTACCTCAGCATCTCGACGATTATCTGGCTGGAAGAGGGCGTGTACAACGACGAAACCGACGGGCATATCGATAACATGTGCTGCTTCGTCCGTCCCGGTGAAGTCGCGCTGCATTGGACGGATGATGAAAACGATCCGCAGTATGCACGCTCCGTCGCGGCCTATGAGGTACTGTCGGCCGCGCGGGATGCGCAAGGGCGTGAGCTGAAAATCTGGAAACTGCCTGCACCCGGCCCGCTGCATGCGACCAAAGAGGAAGCGCAGGGCGTGGACAGCGGCGATGCGATTGAACGCCTTGCTGGCTCGCGTCTGGCTGGGTCTTACGTGAATTTCCTGATCAGCAACCAGCAAATTATTTTCCCGCTGCTGGATGAGAAGACGGATGACGTTGCACGCGATCTGCTGCAACAGATGTTCCCTGGCTATCTGATTAGCGGCGTGCCTGCGCGGGAAATCCTGCTGGGCGGGGGAAATATTCACTGCATTACGCAGCAAATCCCTGCGGCGAAGTAACGGTTGAGCCGTTAACTGACGGTTTAAAAAGAAGGGTGACGGATAGGGATATCCGTCATAAAAAAAGCCGGTTGGCGCAATAGCGTGAACCGGCTTTTTGATTAGACGAACCTTTGTCCGCCCATTTTCGATAAAGCTTAGCCGCGTTTAGCGTCGGCTGCTGCTTTCACGATGACAGCAAAGGCGTCAGCTTTCAGTGATGCACCGCCAACCAGCGCGCCGTCGATGTCCGGCTGGGTGAACAACTCGGCAGCATTCGCCGCATTCACCGAACCGCCGTACTGGATGATCACTTGTTCCGCAACGGCCGCATCTTGCTTGGCGATGTGGTCACGGATGAATTTGTGAACAGCCTGAGCCTGTGCTGGGGTTGCAGATTTGCCGGTACCGATAGCCCATACAGGTTCGTAGGCGATAACGGTGTTTTCAAATGCTTTCGCGCCCAGCGTGTTCAGCACGGCGTCCAGTTGACGTGCACAGACGGCTTCCGTCTGGCCCGCTTCGTTTTCTGCTTCGGTTTCGCCAATGCACAGCACCGGAATCAGGCCCGCGTCTTTCAGCACGCCAAATTTCTTCGCAATGAATTCATCGCTTTCTTTGTGGTAGGTGCGGCGCTCAGAGTGGCCGATGATGATGTATTTCGCGCCGATGTCTTTCAGCATCTCGGCAGACGTTTCGCCGGTGAAAGCGCCGGAAAGGTTCACGTCAACGTTCTGCGCGCCCAGCGCAATACGGCTGCCGGCCAGTTGGTGATTAGCTTGGTCGAGGTAGATAGCCGGTGGTGCAATCGCTACGCCACAGCCGTCAACGGTGCTGAGCTCTTTACGCAGGCCCGCGATCAGTTCGTTGACCATGTGAGTGCTGCCGTTCAGCTTCCAGTTACCCATAACTAATGGATGTCGCATCTTTTTTCCTCCAGCCGGAATCGCGAATGAATCAATATGTTAATAAATCAAGGTGTTAATAAACCAATGCATAAATTTTACTGCCGTCAGGCAATATGACCTGCCCACAGTATAGAGACGAAATGTGACCGTGGCTCTGTTTTTCGTCATTAATTACTGTGTTGATCACGGTTCAGATAGCGTTAGCTTAATCGGTTCAACAGCAAAAGTTAGCCCTTTTTCACTATCATCTGCAACAACATAGCGCAAGGCTCCTTCCGTTTGCTGATAAAAGCGCTGTCCTTTGCCTTTTTCCAGCAGTCCGGTGACTTTTTTCACACTCTGTTCTTCCGTCAGTGACGGTGCGAACGTGCGTGCCAGTGCCGCCATATAGTCGATAGCCTGCTTACGGCGCGCCGCAGTTTCTTGTTCGCTCTGCGGCTGCGGCAGCCAGGTAATTTGCAGCGTTTTGATTTTCCCGGTGCCTTTCTCCAGTGCGGTTGAGGCATAGAGGTGGTCGTTGATCCGGCTGGCGGCGCGGGTCAACATGCTGGAGATATTACCGGTGTCGACAACCCGAAATTCGCCAATCGGCAGCGCCGGATTGCTCAGATTGTAGCGAGAGCGGAACTGCGTGATGGTTTGATCGAAGGTAGGGGCACCAGCCAACAGATACGGCGCATTGGCTGAGGGTTTAGGCGGGAACGTCGGATCGGCACCCGCGTGAGTCTGGTACAGCACCAGCGATGATAAAACCAAAAGTGAAGCGATGCGTTTTCGTGTCATAGGGATTCGGGTCAGCCACTTCAGAAGATGTCCAGGCCGATAACGGCAGAATACGTTTGATTAAAGCGGCATTTGTACGTCGTTGTCAAAAATAGTACATCGTTGTGAGAAATCGCACGTGGCTGACAAAAATCGCGTAAAGATTACGGGCAACTGTCTCGGTTGAGGTAAAATCAGCCAGCGTAAAATACAGATTAATTCGGCCAGACAGGCCGACAATTCAGGGCGTTATCGTTAATGACATTACAGCAGTGGTGCTTCTCGTTTAAAGGCCGAGTCGGTCGTCGTGATTTCTGGCTTTGGATGGCTATTTGGGTCGCGCTGATGGCGGTGCTGTTTACGCTATCCGGCCAAAGCTGGCTGGATACGCAATCGACGGCGTTTGGTTTGGTGGTATTGCTGTGGCCGACGGCGGCGATCATGGTGAAACGGCTGCACGACCGTAATAAGAGCGGCTGGTGGGCGCTGCTGCTAGTGGTAGCGTGGATGTTGGCTTCGGGGAATTGGACGATGTTCTCATCTATCTGGCAGTGGGGCATTGGCCGCTTCCTGCCGATCCTGATTGTCGTGATGACGCTGCTTGACTGCGGTGTTTTTCTGGGAACAAAAGGGGAAAACCGCTTTGGAGCAGCGGCGGAGCCGTTTCGTTTCCGCCGCTGATTAACAACGAACCGCCGTTTACCAATAGTTTTCGGCAGTCATATGACCGGGTCTGCGACGCAGGTGCTTGGTCATTTGGCGCTCTTCTTTCAACAACAGCTGCGTGTCGCGTACCATCTGCGGGTTGCCGCACAGCATGACGTGGCTTGTTGCTGCATCCATCGGCAGGCCTACGGCGGCCTCCAGCGTACCGCTGCTGATAAGCTGGGGAATGCGGCCCGTCAGCGAGCCCGTTTCTTCTTCCCGACTGACGACCGTTTGAATACGCAGTTGACCGTGGTAGCGCTGCTGTAATTGCTGCATTAGCGGCAGATAGCTCAGATCGCGTGAGAAGCGGGCGGCGTGAACCAGCACGATATTCTTAAAACGCTCCAGACCCTTGCCTTCCTGAAGAATTGACAGATAAGGGCCGATGCCTGTCCCTGTTGCCAGCATCCACAGCGTTTCGCAATCAGGCACTTCTTCCAGTACGAAAAAGCCCGCAGCCTCTTTGACGATCAGGACGTCTGAGCCGGGCTGCAACGCATGCAGATGCGGGCTGAGCTTACCTTCTGGCACTGTCACCAGGTAGAACTCGAGCGTGGGATCGCTGGGCGCATTCACGTAGGAATAAGCGCGCTGCACCTTCTCGCCATCAATCTCCAGCGCCAGTTTGCCATACTGCCCGGCAGTGAATGCATCGGTGGGCGCGTGAACCCGAATGCTAAACAGACTTTCTGTCCAGTTTTCTACCTGAACTACCTTGCCTGTCACCCATTCAGCCATATGTTGTTGCTCCTGTTGCTTGCATTAGACGCTGCTATTTTTGCATGTAAGTCGTGCATCTACGATACGCCATTTATTAACAACTGTGAAACAATCCGTCAGTCGGGCAGTGGCCTGCTACAGCAGGAATTCGTGCAGCGTACGATCCTTACGATCCTTACGATCCAAATAGTGAGTTGATTTAATCCGGCGGATCGTGCGGGATTTGCCGCGGATCAGCAGCGTTTCGGTTGTTGCCATATTGCCTTTACGCGCGATCCCGTCCAGCAAATCACCTTTGGTAATGCCGGTCGCGGAGAAAATCACGTTATCGTTGCGCGCCATGTCATCAAGCTTGAGGACGCCACCGGCTTCGATGCCCATTTGGCGGCAGCGTGCCAGCTCGTCTTCACCGATACGGCAGTTTTCAGCGCTATCGCCTTTGACCTGATGACGAGCGAGCAAACGCCCCTGCATGTCGCCATCAAGCGCGCGGATAACGGCTGCTGAAATCACGCCTTCTGGCGCGCCGCCGATGCCGTACAGCACGTCAACTTCGCTGTCTGGCATGCAGGTGAGGATGGATGCCGCTACGTCGCCGTCTGGAATCGCGAACACTTTCACACCCAACTGCTGCATGTCCGCGATACAGGCATCGTGGCGCGGTTTAGCGAGTATAGTGACCGTTAACTGGCTCAGCGGTTTACCCAGCTTCAGTGCGACATTACGTAGGTTGTCCGCCAGCGGGAGGTTGAGGTCAATCGCGCCTTTTGCCTCGGGGCCGACAATCAGCTTTTCCATGTACATGTCTGGCGCGTGCAAAAACGTACCTTTTTCGCCAACGGCCAGCACGGCCAGCGCGTTCGCCTGACCCATTGCCGTCATCCGCGTGCCTTCAATCGGATCGACAGCGATGTCTACGGCATCGCCCTGACCGGTACCGACCTGTTCGCCGATGAACAACATAGGCGCTTCGTCGATTTCCCCTTCGCCGATGACAATCTGACCGTTGATATTGACCTGATTCAGCATGATGCGCATTGCCTGTACGGCAGCATTGTCGGCGGCATTCTTGTCGCCACGACCTAACCACTTATAGCCTGCCAGCGCGGCTGCTTCGGTGACGCGCGAGAACTCGATGGCTAATTCACGTTTCATAAATACCTGTCTGTTGTCGTTCGGGAAAGAAGTGGCCTTATGTTAGCCACTTAAGCCTGGATTTAAGGGAAACGCGGTGATGAGGTTCCCGAAGGGACGCCTCGCACCGTGGTCGCCCCGGTATCTCGGTTCTTAAACGATCAACATTAGGATATAGGCGAGGATTTTATCACAACGGGGGGAAGAGGGAGGTTGAACGGTAGGGAAAAAACGGGCGCGACAGGCGCGCCCGATGTGGACAGATGCGTTGGCGGATTACGCGTCGTGATCTTCCCAGTTACGGGCACGAGCCACGGCTTTCTGCCAGCCGCTGTAGCGAATGTTACGCTCTACGGTTTCGATGCTAGGGCGGAATTCACGCTCAATAGTCGCTTTGCTCTTCACTTCATCCAGATCGTTCCAGAAGCCCGTCGCTAAGCCCGCCAGGAAAGCCGCACCCAGCGCGGTGGATTCACGTACTTCCGGACGTTCCACACGCGTGCCGAGAATATCGGACTGGAACTGCATCAGGAAGTTGTTGGCGACCGCACCGCCGTCGACACGCAGCGCTTTCAGGCGGGTATCGGCGTCTGCCTGCATGGCATCCAATACATCGCGGGTCTGGAAGGCAATCGATTCCAGCGTCGCACGGATGATGTGGTTAGCATTCACACCACGGGTCAGACCGAAGATCGCGCCACGGGCATACGGGTCCCAATAAGGGGCACCTAAACCGGTGAAGGCAGGGACGACATAAACGCCGTTAGAATCCTTCACTTTCGTCGCGAAATATTCGGAGTCCATTGAGTCGCCGATCAGTTTCAGCTCGTCACGCAGCCATTGGATGGAGGCACCGCCAACGAACACGGAGCCTTCCAGCGCGTAGTTCACTTCGCCGCGTGGGCCACAGGCGATGGTGGTCAGCAGGCCGTGTTTAGACAGCACCGCTTCTTTACCGGTATTCATCAGCAGGAAGCAGCCGGTGCCGTAGGTGTTTTTCGCCATGCCTGGATTGACGCAAAGCTGGCCGTACAGCGCCGCCTGCTGGTCACCCGCGATACCGGCGATAGGAATACGCGTGCCGCCTTTACCACCAATGTTGGTCTGGCCGTAGATTTCTGAAGACGCGCGCACTTCTGGCAGCATTTCGCGCGGGATATCCAGCGCTTCCAGCATGCGGGTGTCCCATTCCAGCGTATGAATGTTAAACAGCATGGTACGGGAGGCGTTGGTGTAATCCGTTACGTGAACACGCCCTTGCGTCATTTTCCAAATCAGCCAGGTATCGATGGTACCAAACAGCAGCTCACCGCGTTTGGCGCGCTCGCGAGAGCCTTCAACGTGATCCAGAATCCATTTCACCTTGGTGCCGGAGAAGTAGGGATCCACCACCAGACCGGTGGTGTTGCGCACGTACTCTTCCAGACCGTCTTTCTTCAGCTTTTCGCAAATTTCAGCGGTACGGCGACACTGCCAGACGATGGCGTTATAAATCGGCTTGCCGCTCTCTTTTTCCCATACGACGGTGGTTTCACGCTGGTTGGTGATACCAATGCCCGCGACTTCATCCGCGCTGATATCGGCTTTAGCCAGCACTTCGACCAGCGTTGAGCTCTGTGTGGCCCAAATTTCCATCGGGTCGTGCTCTACCCAGCCCGCTTTTGGATAGATCTGAGTGAATTCACGCTGTGAAACGCTAACGATATTCGCATCGTGATCCAGTACGACGGCGCGGGAGCTGGTTGTGCCCTGATCGATTGCGACAATGTATTTTTTTTCCGGGTTCATAAATCCAATCCTGTAATGATTAACCGTGAAATAGGATGGTCGTGGCGTTAAGTTTAACGGCTTTCACGACGCGTGGTAGCTTCTGCCTCGGGTTCACACACATCGCATGGCAGATTGCGGCCAATCAGTGCGCGATAACCGAAGGCACCCAGACAGGCACCGATAATGGGGCCGAAGACAGGAACCAGGAAGTAAGGAATTTCGCGTGCGCCGGTGAAGGCCACGTTGCCCCAGCCCGCCAGGAAAGCGAACAGCTTAGGACCAAAGTCACGCGCCGGGTTAAGGGCGAAGCCGGTCAGTGGTCCCATCGACGCACCGATAACAGCAATCAGAATACCGATCAGCAGGGGAGCGAGTGGCCCGCGTGGGATACCGTTGCCGTCGTCGGTCAGCGCCAGAATCAGGCACATCAGGATGGCAGTGATGACGGTTTCAACCAGCAGCGCCTGCATGACGGAAATGTGTGGGTTCGGATACGTTGAGAAAATGCCCGCTAAATTCAGGCTCTCCGTACTGCCGCGCACCATATTGTTGGTTTGTTCAAAATCCACAAACAGATTGTAATACAGCCCGTAGACCAGTGCGGCGGCACAAAATGCCCCCGCAATCTGCGCCACAATGTAAGGCACCACTTTGCGTCCATCGAAGCAGGCAAACAGCCACAGGGCGATAGTGACGGCTGGGTTGAGGTGAGCGCCGGAAATGGCAGCAGTCAGATAGATTGCCATCGCAACCCCCAGACCCCAAATGATGCTGATCTCCCACTGTCCGAAGCTGGCTCCCGCCAGTTTCAAGGCGGCGACACAGCCGACACCGAAGAAAATCAGCAGGCCAGTGCCGAGAAATTCGGCGATACACTGGCCTTTTAGCGTTGAACGTTCTGCTTGGCTCATATTTTTTTCCTGCTGGGTAACGTACAGAGTGGTAGGTCTAAGGATACCGTGGGGGCATCCTCTGTTTTAAATGTATTTATGATGTGAATTTATCGTTAATGCTCGAAAACGAGAAATATCGAAATTAAAATGTGTGTTGTGCGTCAAGAAAATGAGCGTATTCGCTTATAAAATGACTCGCAGTGACTTTTCGCCCACGATTGATAGTAACGCTCAGGTTAAATTTATTAACACAATTGGAGTAATGGGGAAGCGAACAGGAGTAGTTTTCAGTTTACGCCGCTCATGTTTCCGTTTCGGCTGTCCGTTTTTCAGTTTGTACTGCCTATTTTTCAGTTTGTACTGATAGTGTTACGTAAGAAAAGCTGCCACACTCGCGTAGTGGGGGATGTGCGCTAGACAGGTGGCGGTTGGCTACATACAATTTCGCTATGGTCTATCTTGCCAGCCGTCCCGCGGTCAGGATTATGTTTACGGGCGGATGGCGACACCGTTGGGTGTTGGTTACAGAGTCCGAAAGCCAGCGTTAACCGATCTTTGCCTTGTTGCGATTAAAAGGGGTTTGAAGAATGTCATTTGAAGTGTTTGAAAAGCTGGAAGCGAAAGTTCAGCAGGCGATTGATACCATCACGCTGTTGCAAATGGAAATTGAAGAGCTGAAAGAGCAGAACAACGCGTTGTCGCAGGATGTGCAGGCGGCAGCGGGTTCACGTGAAGCGCTGGTGCGCGAGAACGAGCAGTTGAAAGAAGAACAAGTGGTATGGCAAGAACGCCTGCGCGCGCTGTTAGGCAAAATGGAAGAAGTCTAATAGGACTTGCTGGCTCAGACGAAGGAACGGCTTATCGATTGAGCCAAATAAAAAAGGGCGTCTATCGCCCTTTTTTGTGCTGATGTCACCGCAATAAAAACGCGGGAATTCAACGATATTATTCAATATCCAGCGGGTCTTCCGCCAAAATAATACCGGTATTATCGGCATACAGATGGTCACCGGAGAAGAAGGTGACGCCACCGAAGTTGACG
Source organism: Pectobacterium brasiliense (assembly GCF_016950255.1). NCBI lineage: Bacteria > Pseudomonadati > Pseudomonadota > Gammaproteobacteria > Enterobacterales > Pectobacteriaceae > Pectobacterium > Pectobacterium brasiliense. The sequence continues at coordinate 3,285,570 of NZ_JACGFN010000001.1, forward strand.
CGAATATCGCTCTCGCCGATGCCTTCGCTACCTGCGCCGACCGGAATTGCTGCCATCGCCTGAATACCGATATCCAGCTCAGCCAAATCGTCAACCTGACGCACCGCGCCATAAACGACAATGCCTTCCCACTCGTTTTGCGTCGCCAGCCGGGCGATTTCCGCGTTGATCAACGCGCGACGCACCGAGCCGCCGCCATCAACCAGAAGCACGCGCCCAAGGCCGTTCTCTTCAAGGAGATCGAACAGCAGGCCGTTATCCTCAAAACATTTCACCGTGGTGATCTTGCCACCAAATGAAGTACGCCCGCCAAAATTAGAGAACAGAGGCTCAACAACATTCACCTCTTCGTGGTAGATATCGCACAGTTCGGAAGTATCGTATTTCATAGGATTAACGTCTGTTTGCCGCCGGAATCATGAGTATATCCCTTTCTGGCGGCTGTTGGCAAAATCATCAAATGTTAACTTGATGCGTATCAGTAAATACGCACCACTTTTCGCCCGCGCTCACTTTACCCGCACTAACTCAATATCACGCCAACGGCGAACAGAATGTTGGTCAGCAGCGCGCCTTTCACCGTTTTTTCCAGCATCGGACGCATACTGAATGCGCTGGTTTCACGCAGCACATAGCGCGCCTGCTGAATCAGCAACGGGAGCGCCAGAATAAAGAGCCAGCCCGCCAGGCTGTGCAGATAAAACGTGGCAAACAGACCGAGACAAACCGGTGCCAGCAACAGCAGCATCGTGTGATAGAAGCGCGCTTTTTCCGCACCAAGACGTACTGCCAGCGTGTTCTTTCCGCTGATGCGATCGTTGTCGATATCGCGCAGGTTGTTGATGTTCAGCACCGCCGTCGCCAACAGACCGCAGGCCGTCGCAGGCAGCATCACGATGCTGTCGAAATGGCCGGTTTGCAGATAATACGACCCCGCGACGCTGAGCCAGCCGAAAAAGATCAGCACTGAGATATCGCCGAGTCCGATATAGCCGTAGGGCTTGTTACCGACGGTATAGGTGATGGCGGCGAAAATCGCCAGCAGCCCCAGAATCAGGAAACCAAAGATATCCGCTGGCTTTTCACACGCCAGAATCACCAAGCTCACGCCGGAAATGATGGTGAGCACCACGGTCACGATTAGCGCATTGCGCAGCTGCGTCAGCGTAATCGCCCCGGTCTGGATGCCGCGCAACGGCCCGATGCGTTCCTCGGTATCGCTGCCTTTTATCGCATCCCCATAGTCGTTCGCCAGATTGGAAAGGATTTGCAGCAGTCCGGCGGTTAACAACGCCAGTAATGCTACGCCCGGTTTAAAGCTGCTATGCCAGCTCGCGATCGCCGAGCCGGTGACGATGGACGCAAAAGCTAATGGCAACGTCTTTGGACGCAGGCTATCCAGCCAGGCTTTGGTTTTGCTGCTATGGGTCGATAAGGTCATGGTGTGCTTCAATTTTATTGACGATTCAATTGCGTGAATCATCCGTTTATAAACAAGAAAAGTCAGTGATGGCGGCGTCAGAAACAAAAGTGGGAGGCCAACGCCTCCCACTTTATCGTTAATCGTGCGATCCGCGAAAACGGATTATAAGATAAATCGACTCAGATCTTCATCTGCTACTAATTCATCCAGATGATTACGTACGTAATCTGCGTCAATGGTAACGCTTTGACCGTTCATTTCGCTGGCGTCGTAAGACACGTCTTCGATCAAACGCTCCATCACGGTATGCAGACGGCGTGCGCCGATATTTTCGGTGCTTTCGTTGACCTGCCAGGCGGCTTCGGCAATACGGCGGATACCATCGGCGGTGAACGAAATATTTACGCCTTCTGTCGCCATCAGCGCTTTGTACTGCTCGGTCAGCGAGGCGCTCGGTTCGGTCAGGATGCGCTCGAAATCTTCCGTGGTCAGCGCCTGCAACTCTACGCGAATCGGCAGACGCCCCTGCAATTCTGGAATCAGATCGGACGGGCTGGCAACCTGGAACGCACCGGACGCGATAAACAGGATGTGGTCAGTTTTGACCATGCCGTGTTTGGTGGACACGGTGCAACCTTCAACCAGCGGCAGCAGGTCGCGCTGAACGCCTTCACGGGACACATCCGGGCCGGAGCTTTCGCCACGCTTACAGATTTTGTCGATCTCATCGATGAACACGATACCGTGTTGCTCAACGGCTTCAATCGCCTGCTGTTTCAGCTCTTCCGGGTTCACCAGCTTGGCGGCTTCTTCTTCTATCAGCAGCTTGAAGGCATCTTTAATTTTGACCTTACGGGCTTTCTGCTTCTGTCCTGCCAGATTCTGGAACATGGACTGGAGCTGGTTGGTCATTTCTTCCATGCCTGGAGGAGCCATGATCTCTACGCCAACGGGGGCGGCTGCCAGATCGATCTCGATCTCTTTGTCGTCCAACTGGCCTTCACGCAGTTTCTTGCGGAATGCCTGACGTGCAGCGGAAGGTTCCTGCGTGCTTTCTGATTGTCCCCAGTTGTTTTTCGCCGGAGGAATCAGTACATCCAGAATGCGGTCTTCCGCCATCTCTTCCGCACGGAAGCGGTTTTTTTCGATGGACTGAAGGCGCACCATTTTGATCGCGGAATCCGTCAGATCGCGGATGATGGAGTCAACTTCTTTACCTACGTAGCCCACTTCGGTGAATTTAGTGGCTTCCACTTTGATGAACGGCGCATTGGCGAGCTTCGCCAGACGGCGAGCGATTTCGGTTTTACCGACGCCGGTCGGACCGATCATGAGAATATTTTTAGGCGTCACTTCATGACGAAGTGCTTCGTCCAACTGCATGCGGCGCCAGCGGTTACGCAGCGCGATGGAAACAGCGCGTTTCGCTTTATGCTGGCCGATGATATAGCTGTCGAGTTCGCTGACTATCTCGCGCGGGGTCATTTCAGACATAGTTGATCCTTACGCCTTGGAGGCTAATTCTTCTATCGTGTGGAACTGGTTGGTGTAGATACAGATGTCGCCAGCAATCCCCAGAGATTTCTCGACGATATCACGCGCACCCAGCTCGGTGTTTTCCAGTAAAGCACGCGCGGCAGCCTGTGCATAAGGACCGCCGGAACCAATCGCGATCAGATCGTTTTCAGGCTGCACGACATCACCATTACCGGTAATGATCAGCGAGGCATTTTCGTCCGCAACGGCTAACAGGGCTTCCAGCTTGCGTAGCATACGGTCAGTACGCCAGTCTTTCGCCAGCTCGACGGCAGCTTTCACCAGATGACCCTGATGTAATTCCAGCTTGCGCTCAAAAAGCTCAAAAAGGGTGAAGGCATCCGCCGTGGCCGCCTGCGAAACCGGCGATGACGCGGTCATGGTAGAGACGACGCACTTTACGCACGTTGCCTTTCATCACGGTGTTGCCCAGAGTGGCTTGTCCATCACCGCCAATGACCACCTGGCCGTTGCGGCGTACGCTTACAATTGTTGTCACGAGTCAGTCCCCGTTTGAAGAAAAAGATCCCCGCATGATTCGGGGCACATTGAAGTTATAGATGGGGGAAGGCGTGGGGTTTTTCAACCCCCCGCTGGCAAGAGGAATACAGTTTGATGCGCCCGCGCCTTAAGACGTTGGATCATGCTATCTGCGGCAGCACGGTTGTTATAAGGCCCAAGCATAATACGGTTCCAGCCGCCGTTAGAGGTGATGCGGCTTTCGATACCGGCAAACGCCAGCTGTGCTCTGACCGATTCGGCAGGATCCATGGTTTTGAAGGAGCCACATTGGATCGCCCAGCGCTGGGTTTCTCGGCTTTTGGCGCTTCAGGCTGTTTGACCGGCTGTTGCTTCGGTGCTTCCTGTTTTGCTGCTTCATGTCTCGGCACAACAGGTGTCGTTTGCGTGACCGCAGGTGCGCGTGTGGCGGGTTGCGTTGTTACGACAGGCGGCTGCTGCATCGATTGGGTCGGCGGCTTGATTGTCACCTGAGAGCGCGGAACCTGCGTCTGGTCGTTATACGGCACTTCGGAAAGCTGCGTTGGCTGACGACGCATATCAGACTGCATCTGTTCCAGCAGCTGGCGCTGTTCGTCCGTCAACTGCACTGGCGACTGAATTTCGCCACCCGCGGAAGGCTCCGTTGGCGTCGTGACGCCCAACTGACGATTTTCCAGTTCTTTGATGTAGCGCCAGCGTTCTTCCGGTTTGGGGGGCAGCCCGTTACCTTTGCCTGCATTCTGATGCGGCAGGACGGGTGAATCGTCCGGTTTATTATGGGCGATAAAGTACAGACCGGCCCGCGAAGGTGACCAAAACGGCAACAGCGAGTGCGATCATCGTTTTGGACGGCACCTGAAGCCTTGCCTTTTTTCCGGCTATTTGTCGTTTCCGGCGCGTCCCTGATGAACGTCCCCGGCTCACGTAGTCTCTTTGTGCCACTGTCGTTTCGCTGTGAATTGATAGGTAAATAATATAATTAGGGGGTCATGTTACTGAACCCTCAAATATTTGACCAGCACCTGAAGTCTTAAAGCCTGTTACGGGCGTAATTCGGCGCGGCGACGCTGTCCGCGTATGACCAGCTCACTGGACAACAGACGGGAACCGCTTTGTACCGTGTTACCTTGCAACTGCTCTAAGAGTAGCAGCATTGCCTCGCGTCCGATCTGATAACGAGGCTGGGGCGACAGAAGTTAGAGGCGGCCAGCTGTACTGCGCCTGTTTCGATATCATCGAAACCGATAATTGAGAGGTCGCGCGGGATATCCAGCCCCATCTTTCTGGCCTGCGCCAGCACGCCCAGCGCCATGAGATCGCTATGACAGAAGACTGCACTGGGCGGCTGAGGATGTTGCATCAGCGCAATCAGGCCGTTTATCCCGGTTTCGTAGGTGAAATCGCCCCGAAAGATATACTGATTATCGATAAGAATCCCGTTGCGGCGCAGGGCCTGAATATATCCCTGGAGGCGATATTGGGCTCAGGTGCATGTGCTCTGGCCCCGCAATGCAGGCGATGCGTTGATGACCGCCTGATACAGATAGTGTACGGCTTCAAAGGCGGCGGTCAGGTTTATCGATATGCACGGTGGGTAGCGCCAGATCCGGTGAGAACTCATTCGCCATCACCATCGGCCGGCAGATTACGCTGCTCTTCCTGGCCTGCGTCAAACGGCAGATTAGAGCCGAGTAACAGCATGCCGTCGATCTGTTTGGTAATAATCAGGTCGACAAAGGTTTTTTCTTTCTGATGCTGGTGAGCACAATCGCCAATCAACACCAGATAGCCGTGTTCGGCTGCCGTTTCCTCGATCCCGCGAAATATTTCGGAGAAATAAGGATCGCAGATATCCGGGACGATTCGTCCAGGATCGTGCGCGATTCGTTACGCTTGAGATTCCTTGTTGAGTGCGTGAGGCGAATAGCCAACGGCGGATGACAGCCTGCTCGACCTTCCTACGGGTGGTCGCAGAGACTTTCTCTGGGTTCATTAACGTTCGGGATACGGTCGCGGTGGAAACGCCCGCTTCATCCGCCACGTCTTTCATCGTCGCCGTGGGTGACGCCTTTCTTCTGCTTCAACGCTTTTCTCCTTGCGTCAGCGTTAACTGGCGCTGACTGTCAGCAGAACGCCCCTGTCTACTGACTTTCTATGATTACGGGTAACGCTTTTTGGGGACGGTATGCCGATGGAACGGCCGCTATAACCTGAGTACACGATCTGACCTCAGTAAACGGCTGGCCTCAGCATACGGCCTACGCAGACA